>JAGOIB010000075.1:0-5598 GCA_017995875.1 Saprospiraceae bacterium | reverse complement strand
GCCTCTTGAGCCCCTTTCGCTTCCTTTGACAAATAATTTCGCATTATCCATTATATTTTCCTATATTTGATATGCCCACCCCCTTTGTCTCTCCCCCTTTTCAACGTTAACCATTAAATTATTTTAACAATGAGAACAATGAAAATTGTTGGGCTGGTGCTATTTCTTGCCAGTGCGTTTGCCTGTAAAAAAGATGAAGGGATTTCCAATTGTGCAAGGCTTGAAGGTAAGTGGCTTGTTGAATCGTGGATTGTCAATTCAGAAGAATTGTTGGGCGCTTCAGCAGCGATTACCTCTGCAGACCTGGAGTTTAAGGTGCTGACGGGGCAACAGGGAGATTTTACCCGAAATACGACTTACCTGATTGGTGATCCGATAGCGGTTATTGGTGGTTATGTTGTTAATACGGATTGCAACCAGGTGACGCTTACACCTAAAGACGGATTTGCGGAAACATTCCAATTTCATTTTAGCGGCGATAAGCTTGTTTTGGAAAACTCGTTTGATGGCATAGATACAACGATAGAGCTCCAAAAGGAATAAGTCAATCCACGCCACGAAAAATGAGGTAAAATCCATGCAGCCTTATGCTTTTTCAGGTTAACAAAAGAACAGAAATTCTTCTTCCTCCGCTACCTCTTCCTGCGTGAAGAGGGCGGTGGGAGGAGGAATTTGAATCGAATTCCGACCAATTCATTTCGTATTTCTACGAAATATATTTTGACGAAATACGAAAATTAAATCGGCTTGGTCTTTCCTTTACAAATCAATCTAAAAGGCTGAAATTCAGAGGTATTTCGTATTTCTACGAAATATATTTTGACGAAATACCAAGCAGGGTACTTTCTATTATTTCTCCTTCAGACACACTCATCTTTCCTAGGGAACCAAATCAACATTGGACTACGCTGCTGATTTTATTTATAGCACTCACTTATACGGACTTGTAGCTCTGCCACTCCACGCTTTGGATGTGTCTTGTTGCCCCAATTCCAGATAATACCGCGCAAGTAAAGAAGCGATTGCCGTATCCTGCTTCATACCATAGGCCTCCTTTAGGGTACTCAGGGAATTTATTGTATCATGCCTTAACCATTGATCATTTCCATATGCCTGCAGTGCATAATGCATACCGATTTTTGGTTTTTCTTCGCCAGGAAACAATTGTATAGCCTTACGATAGGTACTGACGGATTGATCATACTGCCTGAGATAATAAGCACATGCCGCTGAAGCGAGATAAGCGTCGAAATACGTTGGATGCAACTCCAGTGCTTTTAGCAGATGCGGATATGCCTCCCTCAATAAAATGCTTTGTTGGATTGAATCCTTTGTTTTCAAAGCTTCGTCGAGCATAATGGTCCCAACATCATTTTGCCCTTTGGCACTGTTGGGTGAATGTATGATATCCGTGCGAAGCAATGTTGCATTGTCTTTCCAGGCAGGATTACGCATAACCGTTAAAATCGAAAAGACAATCAGGATACCACCAATAAGATAATTTAAATAGGCTCTGTTCTTTTGAATGGCAAAAGAATTTACCCAAAAAACGAATGCCAGTAATACTCCTAGTGAAGGAAGAAATAAAAACCGCTCCGCCATAAACGCCCCTATTGGAAAAAAGATATTTGAAGTAACACTGGTTGTCACCAAAAAGAAAATCACGCCAAATCCTTGTTTTCTCTTTCGCAATACACTCCAGGTGGCGTAGGCAAGCATTGAAAGAAAAATCAAAAGGCTAATTACTACAAGGGGACTTGAAAAAGTCTGGAGCTGGATATGAAAAGGATAATAATCATGGGTTAGCGGGTACGGAATAAATATCAACTTCAGCGACAGCCCCAATGTATAAAGGATTGTCGCTGCCTTGACCATCGGCGAACAAGCGACCCACGCATTGCCTGTCCATTCCAGGAATGGATTATTCAACGGGTCATGCATCATCAATCCGGCCGGTTGGACACCCAAAACGGAATAGCGGAGTAGCAGAAAAAGAATACCTCCGCCCATCAATGGAAATGTGCGAAAAAGTAGCGTTGGGATTTTTATTTCTCTAAAAAACCATAACGAAAGTGGTGCGACAAGAAGAAATGTAATGGCATTTTCTTTGGCCAGACATGCTACTACTATAGATGTGAATGACATTATCATCCAGATTTTGGATTTGCCATCAACAGCTTTCAGCAAGCAATACATCGCGCTTACTCCAAACAACAGCGCCAGGATTTCATCAGCACTTTTGATATTGGCTACGACTTCCGTATGCAATGGATGCGCAATAAAGAGTGCAGTGGTGACGAATGCTATCCATTTCCCATTGACCTCAGATCTGAGCAATGATAACAACCATTTCATCACCATACATCCTGCTAAGGCATACAAAAGGATGTTAAACAGGTGAAAGGGCAGAGGATCAGATCCAAACAAGGAAAAGATTACTGCAAAAAAAACCAATGATAAAGGTCGATATCTCCCTCCTTCCAGAATACTGTCACTTTGGCCTACCTTATGATATCCGGCTAGACTGTCATTCGATACGATAGAAGGTATGCCTGCCATTCCCTTTTGCACAAAGGTGTTTCCGGTGATGACCACATCATCATCTACTACAAACTGATGGTACAGTGTATTAGCATAAAGCCCAATGGCCAGTACAAATACAATGAAGTACCATACACGCATACTTCCGGAAAACATCATAAGGGCCGAAAATTAGAATTTACTTAGGGCAACGAGGTAACGAATCCAAATTAATCTTTGACCTTAATCTGGTATCTTGCAGGTCATGAAACTATCCCTGATCCTTTGCTTGCCCCTGTTTCTCCTTATGGCATGCAAAGATGAAGTTGAAACCATCTCCCCCGTCCGGGAAAGCATTACTGAATCTGTCTATGCATCCGGCATCCTCAAAAGTAAAAATCAATACCAGGTTTTTGCCACCGTCAATGGCTTACTTCAACACCGCTATGTCGAGGAAGGTGATACAGTAAAAAAAGGAGCCCTCCTGTTTAGCGTTCTAAACGAAGCTTCAACTTTGAACAGGGAAAATGCCCAGCTTGCAGCAGAGTTGGCCAATCTAAAATCAAATCAGGGAAAGCTCGATGAGCTCAAGCTCAATATAGATCTGACAAAAAGCAAGATGGTCAATGATTCCTTGTTATGGGTACGACAGCAAAATTTATGGTCTCAGGGTATCGGCTCCAAAGTGGAACTGGAAAGGGCAGAACTCAATTTCAAAAATTCCAAAACCTCGTATGAAAGTACAAGGATAAGATACAAAGATGAGAGACGAAGATTGGAACTCCTGTCAAAACAAGCACAGAAAAACCTTGAGATCAGTCGGAAAAACGAAGGTGATTTTACGATCACCAGTAATATTAATGGCAAAGTATATTCGATCCTAAAGGAGCAAGGCGAAATGGTCAACGTACAGACCCCGCTGGCAATCGTAGGTGATGCTTCTTCTTTCCTTCTGGAGTTACAGGTTGATGAGTATGATATCACTGTCATCAAGCCCGGCCAGGAAGTCAAGGTCACCATGGACAGCTACAAAGGGGAAGTGTTTGACGCAACAGTGACCAAAGTATACCCGATCATGAATGAGCGAACCAAAACAGCCATCGTTGAGGCCATCTTTGTCAATCCACCCAAAGCCTTATATCCAAATCTATCACTGGAAGCGAATATCATCCTGCAGGTAAAAGAAAATGTATTGACGCTGTCTCGCAAATTTATAGTGGATGACCGGTTTGTGATCAATCAAGCAGGTGATACCATTCCAATCAAAATCGGCCTGAAGGATTATCTGAAAGCTGAGATCCTCGAGGGTGTTAATGAAAAGGATGTGCTTATCCTGCCTCCATTATGAAGTACAAACTAATCGCTGATATTGCAGTGGCCTTATCGTTGGCCCGATGGCGCCAGACCCTGGTGGCTGCTGTTGGTGTCATGTTTAGCATCACGATGTTTATTGCTTTACTTGGTTTCATGAACGGTCTGAATGATATGTTGGATGGATTGATCCTCAACAGGACGCCGCATATCAAGCTTTTTAACCAAATGAAAGTGTCACCAAAGCAACCCGTCCAGTTAGCTTCCGGATACAAGGACTACTATCATTTCATACGTTCTGTCAAACCGAATGGTGGCCGGGACAAAATCTACAATGTAGACGTCATCATGAATACGATCGCTCAGGATGATCGCGTATTGGGTTATGCTCCCAAAATTGCAACGCAGGTTTTTTATACGGTCGGTTCTCTTGATTTCGCAGGAGTGATCAATGGCGTGGATGTCGAAGCGGAAAACAAGTTGTTTTATTTCAGCACCTATGTTACGGCTGGTCATTATATAGACCTGAAAAATATTCCCAATAGCATCATCCTGGGAAAAGCCGCTGCCGAACAAATGCTGGTCAATATCGGTGACGTCATCCAGGTCACGACCGTGAATGGCGAAAAACAGCAACTAAAAGTGGTAGGCTATTTCCAATCAGGTATAGCTGATATTGATAAAGTGCAGAGCTATACCTCCCTGGGTACTGCCCAGAAAATTCTGGGTGAGCCAAAAAATTATATAACCGATCTTCAGGTCAAATTGAAAAACATGGATATCGCACCGCAGTTAGCAAAGGAATACAGCCGCCTCTTTGAGATCGATGCGGAAGATATCCAGACCGCCAATGCCCAGTTTGAAACAGGCAGCAGTGTACGGTCACTCATATCCTATGCTGTAGGTATTACCCTTCTGATTGTAGCAGGGTTTGGCATCTATAATATTCTCAACATGATGATCTATGAGAAAATGGACTCCATTGCCATCCTTAAAGCGACAGGATTTTCAGGAAGGGATGTAAAAAATATTTTTATCATGATCGCTTTGAGCATAGGTATCATTGGGGTTACGTTTGGTCTCCTCTTTGGTTTTCTTATTTCATCTGTCATTGATCAAATCCCATTTAATACAGCCGCACTGCCGAGTATTAAAACCTATCCTGTCAATTACGATTTGAAATTTTACATCATCGGCGCCACCTTTGGCCTCTTTACCACTTTCCTTGCCGGTTGGTTGCCCGCCAGGAAGGCGAGTAAAGTAGATCCTGTAGTCATCATCAGAGGAAAATAATATGGCCACCAAAGTCCTTGAAGCTGGAAAAATAAATAAGTACTTCGATATCACGGGGCAATCACAGCATGTACTCAAGGATGTTAGCTTTTCGATCGACAAGGGAGATTTCACTTCCATTGTTGGCAAGTCCGGATGTGGAAAATCTACCCTCCTCTACATCCTTTCTACCATGGATACAGATTATGAAGGTGATCTGACCATGGATGGCCAACTCATGCGCAACAAAACCGAAATGGAACTTGCCAGTGTGCGCAATGAGAAAATCGGTTTTGTATTCCAGTTCCATTATTTGCTCAATGAATTTTCAGTATTGCGCAACGTCATGATCCCCGGATTGAAGCTAGGTAAGCTTTCAGAGAAAGATCTTGAAGAGCGCGCCATGGATAAACTGAAACTATTTGGTATTGATGACCAGGCCCGTAAAAAACCGAATCAACTGTCAGGTGGACAAAAGCAAAGGGTAGCCATAGC
>JAGOIB010000210.1 GCA_017995875.1 Saprospiraceae bacterium | reverse complement strand
GAAGAATAGGTTACTTCAGGTAATGTGAGGATAGTTTCACCAATGCTATTGAAAACAGATACGGTGACTGGCATTGTGTGTTTTGATTCAAAACTCACATGCAATGAACCATCAACTGGATTAGGATAGACCAGAAGTTCTTCAGGCGTGGTTATCGGCTGAATGGATACAGTTGGCGGATCGACTTCGATCAGTACTTCCTCTTCAATAAAAGGAATATAATAGTTATATGCTTTACTGTAAATCTGCCTCCCTGTCTCTTTTTCAGAAAACCTTATGTACCCTCCTGTGTATAGGCCATTACCATAGCTATCGACGAGTAAAAATGAATAGCAATCATGTATATCAGGTAATTGTAATTCCACTTCCACTAAAGCACCAAGGGTATATGCCCCCGGATCACCTTGAGATGCATTCTTCTGACCGCCCCCGCCAGGACCTACCTTTGTATTACCACCAGCATACAAAACATCTCCTGAGGAATTCGTCAGTTGCCAATAATTCTCATATGCCCAGGGATCAAGTTTAAGCTCCATCAGGATCACATCATCAGTAGAAAAATGTTGTGGCAGATCAATGGTCCATTCATTTTGATACGCATACGCATCGGTCGATCCATTTACAGATACGATTCGGATGAGGATATCCTTGCCAGTATGGAATGTAAGGGCAGGAAATGCAATATTGGCTTGTTCTCCAGGAAGGATGTCACCAGACCATGGTACATAGGACACCAATTGATTGTTTTCCAATATTTCTATTTCCGCCTGTGTGATATTGTCTTCACCCAGGTTTAGCAGGTCAATGGAAAAAGAATAAGCCTGTTGACTGCAAAACGCGTCGGGCAATCCATGCACTTTGTTGATAGCACCATTGTTGGGAATCGGATGGCTGGCCTGTTGGATATTAAACAGTTCGCGTTTATAAAATGGTACGGATCCTGCTTGCGCAAACACTTCACCTGAAGGACCAGTGATCTTGTAATAATCAACTCCCGCATTTGCGCCATTGGTGTCATACACCGAAAACGCATAGCATCCATCCCCGGGCAACGGAATCCAAATATTATAGACAGTATTACTAACCTTGTAGGTGCCTCCATCATCCTCCTTACCAAGGACGGTCGGGTTGCCTCCTTTATACATGACAGTGCTATCGCTATTGGTCACTTCCCAATACACACCTTCAGGTAAAGTATTTGTTTTCAATTCAAGCCGTAGCCTGTTTTCCACCCTGGAAGGGGAAGGCGTCAAAGACGCTGATACCTCATTATTTTCGATGTGGTCATCTATGACTCCATTAACGCTGTCGATGCGGATCAGGACAGTCGATTCTTCGTCAATCGTGATCTCCGGAAACGAAAGACTGAACGTATCAAATGGAATGACATGACCTTCCCATATTGTCGTAGATCGAAGTGCTCCGTTTATATAGCATGCTGCCGTTGCACGCTCCATGACTTGATGACCCAGATTTTGAACTTCAACAGAAGGTGTAGTTGAAATAGAACGACAGAATTCACCTGAATAACTTGTAAAAGCTTCAATCGATACATTGTGTTGTCCGACAGGTTCAGCACAACTGTGGAGGAGGTAGTCGATCGTTTCGAGATCTGGTCGGTCGGTACGGCTGATAAGTTTGGTTGGACAGATATGGAATTGGGTTGGCCAGCCCTGGATTTTATATGCGTCGTCGATGAAATCATCATTGATGATCGGATATAATGTTCCGGCTGTCCAGTCTCCCTGTGTAGAATATGAGCAATCCGGCAAATCGTAAAGACATGCAATATTGGTTTTCTCATCTCCTTCGATCATGAAGATCATTAATTCATCCGTACCCCCAGGTCCATAGAGTGTATAGGCTTCATTCAGCACTCCTGTTTCATGGTACCACCAACACGGACCGCACCATGTGGCAGAAAAATCCAGGATAACATGTTTACCTGCTTCCAGCAGCTCATACAAGTGCCAGGTGTTGCCATTCAAATCCTGAAGTTCGAAATCCGGGGCGAAAGATCCGTCTTCCAATTGTGCGATTGCACAGCAGGGCATACAGAAGAAGAAGGCTCGGAGCAGGAATGAACGCATAGGGTGAATGTTTTGAAATCACTAATTACCTATACGAGATGTCGCCTGCCAATGGTTGGGTTGTGCTTTGACAAAATTGGGGATGCGAAATAGATTTTCTTTTAATTCTTGGCACTAGCTCTGTTTTGTATTGCCTCTTTTAGTATTTCTAAATTAATATCTGCAATAGATTTAAATGTGATGCCATAACTACCAACTTTTGCTTTGCCACTGTGGGCGCTTGAGGAAGTATCGGGCTAGTTGCAATTACATGGATCGTACCTGATAAACACTGCGGAGCCTTCGACTGCCCGAAACCCATCTGTGAGCAGTGTCAGCGCTGAGCGCATTTGTGTTTGCTGTCCGGGTGAGTTGATATTGTCGCTCACCTGAATGAGACTGGACGTCTCGATATATTGTCCGTTTGTGATAACGGCCCCCGCTGAAAAATACACAGGTAAGCAGTTGTTCGGTGGCAGCAACAGACAGAAGTTGAATTGTCCCAACTCAATTTTCGTCATTATCCCATTCCACATCCGATCGACCTGGCCCTGTGTAAAGACGCGCGAACAATTACGGCTTCCAT
>JAGOIB010000209.1 GCA_017995875.1 Saprospiraceae bacterium | reverse complement strand
TTGCCGGCGCCATTGGGGCCGAGCATGCCGAAGATGGTGCCGGGCTCCACTTCGAAGCTGACTTCATCAACCGCCACGAAATCCTTATATCGCTTGGTTACTTTGTCTAGGGTGAGTATGGCCATATGGGGGATAAAGATGGTAAATTTTAGCTTACAGCCGTCAGCTATCAGCTGTCAGAATGATAGATTAGGAGATTAGAAGGTTAGTGGATTAAAGAGTTTTTCTGTTCAAAGTAATTTTTACTCCGGAGCGAGTTTGATACGAAGGCCATTGATGCGGTCGTCGACACGAATCTGACAGCAGAGGCGGCTATTTTCTTGTGTGGTAAAAAGCTTATCCAGCATTTCTTCTTCTTCTTCTGATTTGTCGCTGAGGTGGTGGTCACTGAGGATGTAGACATGACAACTGCCGCAAAGGGCCATGCCTCCACATGTACCAAGGATGGGAAGTTCTGATGCTTTACAGGCTTCCATGACATTGAGGCCAATGTCCGGGGGAATTTCGAGGTGATGTATCTGGTCGTCACGATCGACAACTTCGATGTGTACTAATCCTGTTTCCTGTGCTTCTTCCAATCGGTACATCTATTGAGGGGGTAAAAATAGGCATAACCGCGCCAAATCTCTATAACATCCCTCTCACACAATTCTCACACCTCTCACGTTCTCACGTTCTCACTATCTCACGACACTGTCTCATCCTGCTGAATCAAAAATTATTGAAGAAATTGTTGAAAACCCCCTAATTTAGGTTACAGAACCGTTTAGCTCACCAGGCGAGCGGTCAGATTGAATCACCAGGTTGAAAACAAATCCATGCTTGCAAAAACTCATGCGGCAGCGGTCCACAGCGTGGACGCCCGCTTTCTGAAGTCAGAGGTTGTCGCAAATTGCGATATCCTTCAAATTACTGCTTTATGAGGAAGAATCTCATAGCGCAGGAAAGAATTCAGAACTCGATACTCCATATCAGAGGGCAAAAAGTAATGCTTGATCGTGATCTTGCTGAATTATATGGAGTAGAGACCAAACGACTCAATGAACAAGTCAAAAGGAATATTGACCGATTCCCCTCTGATTTTATGTTTCAGCTCTCCAAAGAAGAGAAGGATGAGGTGGTCGCAAGTTGCGACCACCTCAAATCAATAAAATTTTCCAAGACGAATCCTTATGCTTTCACCGAACATGGTGTTGTTATGCTTGCATCCATCTTAAATACACCGATGGCGATTCAAACAAGCATCATGGTTGTCAGAGTTTTCAATCAACTTAGAAAATTATTGGCAACTCATGAAGAATTGGTACAAAAAATAAATCAATTGGAGCAACAGTACGATGCAAATTTCAGTATCGTATTCGAAGCATTAAAACAATTAATCGATGAACCTATTCCTCCCAGGAGACAAATAGGATTTATCAAAAATGGCGAAGTAGATGAACTGTAATTATTACCATTAAATGGTTGGGAATAACGTTACACAGTTTAGAATTGTGTAACGTTATTCTCAACCAGTTTGGATAGAATCATTCTATTACCAGGTAGAATGGATTCATATTGATCACTTAGTTGAAAACAAATCCATGCTTGCAAAAACACATGCGGCAGCGGTCCACGGCGTGGACGCGCGCACTATTGAAGTTGAGGTCAACTCCGGAGGAGAGGTGGCCCAGGGTCAACCAATGTATTTTCTTGTTGGCCTGCCGGACAATGCAATTCGTGAAGGATGGCAACGAATGGAGGCAGCCATAAAGAACATTGGGTACCGATTACCGAGATGCAGGATTGTCGCCAATCTTGCGCCTGCGGATATCCGGAAAGAAGGATCTTCTTATGATCTGCCGATAGCCACAGCAATTGCAGCCAGTACAGGAATGATTTCCGATGAAAAGATTCACAAGTACATGCTTGTGGGAGAGTTGTCGCTTGATGGTTCGATCAGGCCGGTGAAAGGCGTCTTACCGATTGCAATACAAGCGCGAAAACAAAAATTTGAAGGTCTCATCGTTGCAGAAGCCAATGCGAAAGAAGCTGCGATTGTCAATCAACTGAATGTATACGGTGTAAAAAATCTGACGGAGGTCTTCGATTTTTTTAATGAAACCAGACAACTAACGCCTTATGTGTATGATACGCGGGAAGCTTTTGCTCAGGCGCAGGATAAATACGCATTTGATTTTTCGGATGTGAAAGGGCAACATAATATAAAGCGTGCGCTGGAAATTGCTGCAGCCGGAGGACACAATGTAATATTGATAGGGCCTCCTGGTGCAGGTAAAACGATGCTGGCAAAAAGGTTGCCTACGATACTTCCTCCGTTGATGCTTAATGAAGCACTTGAGACCACTAAGATTTATTCGGTGGCGGGCAAGTTGCCAAAAGAATCTTCACTCATCACGAACAGGCCATTTCGGTCACCACATCATACGATAAGCGATGTTGCGCTTGTTGGTGGTGGTTCAAGTCCCAATCCTGGTGAAATTTCACTAGCACACAATGGTGTTTTGTTTTTGGATGAACTACCAGAATTCAAGCGATCTGTATTGGAAGTATTGCGGCAGCCGATGGAAGATCATAAAGTGACAATATCGCGGGCAAAGATTGCTGTTGATTATCCCGCCAATTTTATGTTGATCGCAAGCATGAACCCATGTCCCTGCGGCT
>JAGOIB010000074.1 GCA_017995875.1 Saprospiraceae bacterium | reverse complement strand
GGAAGAAAAGAAAAATTTACACGCGCATGACCTTCGGCGAATTCTCTTTTATTCTGTTTTGCGTATTGATGTGCTTCGTCAATTTCAAGGCGACGCTCATGATTTTTATCATTCCCATGTTCTATGCCCGTTTTATCATGATGATGGGCAATTGGACGCAGCATTGCTTTGTTGATCAGAGCAATCCGGAAGGCCACTTCAGCAGCACATTTAATTGTATCAACAATGTGTATAACCAGAATTGCTGGAATGACGGCTATCATGCTATCCACCACTACAATCCTGGATTACATTACACCGAAATACCGGGGGTATTTCTAAAAAATATCGAGAATTTCAAGAAAAACAAGACGTTTATCTTCGACGGCATCCATTACCTCCACATCTTTTTCTGGGTGATGAACAAACGCTTTGATAAACTGGCTGAAAACCTGGTCAATATTGACAATACGTTCAGTAGCCAGCAAGAAGCAGAAGACTTATTGCGAGCAAGGGTAATGCCCATTGTTTGATTGTATCATCCTTGAGATACTGTATAGCTATATAGCTTACTAAAGAATTATGAAAAGGGATCAACCTTGTGTTGGTCCCTTTTTTTATGTCTGGATATTATAAGAGACTTCATACGCAACCCAGTCTAGTGGTTCAACGATCACGTATGGGGATCAAAACTAATTTTTGTCTACACCAAAAGTTTAATGATCTTTATATCCATTAGTTTTAACAAAACAAAAACCAATGTCCTCCACACCACTTGCGAGGCCAGCCGTAGCCGCTGCTTTGCTTTTTATCCTGGGTATCCTCGCCTGGGAAATGTATATGCGTCACGAGGGTGTCAACATTTCTTTCGATGATGACGGGCCATTGTGGGCTTACCATCGCGGCAGGGTTTATCAGCCCTCCGACAAATCAACTGTCTTTATTGGTTCCTCCCGGATCAAGTTTGACCTGGATATAGATACCTGGAAATCTGTCACAGGAGATGACCCTGTTCAACTTGCCTGTGTAGGAAGCACCCCGGTACCTGTCTTATACGATCTGGCTGACGACCCAAAATTTAAAGGCAGGCTCATCATTGATGTAACCGAAGGCCTTTTCTTTTCCACTAATCCCGGCAATCGTGCCCGACCTGACAAGGCACTAAAATATTATCATGATATCACACCGGCGCAACGGGCAAGTTTTATTTTAAACAAAGGTCTGGAGTCCACATTTGTATTCCTTGACAGAGAAGATATATCGCTCAATTCACTGATGGAACATTGGGAAATACCCAGTAGGCCGGGTGTATGGATGGGACCTATATTTCCCCGTGATTTTGATCGAGTCCACTTCAGTCGCCAGGAGTACATGGGTCCTTTGTTTCTCGCGGACACCAATCAAATTAACAAACAACGTTCGATCTGGGCACTGTTTGGCAGCTTAAACAAAAAGCCTCCCATCAGTGGAGCCCCCCTTGATTCCATATTACAGACCGTCAAAGTAGCAACAGACAAAATCATTGCAAGAGGAGGTTCGGTACTCTTTGTACGCACTCCTTCCAGCGGCCCATTTAAAGAAAAAGAACTGTTAGGATTTCCAAGGGATCAGTATTGGGAAAAGATTTTAACTACTACCGGATGTCCCGGCATACATTATGAAGACTTCCCTGAAACCAGTCATTATATCTGCCCTGAATTTTCTCACCTGTCTCCTACCGATGCAATAGATTTTACGAAGCATTTTATACGGATTCTTCAGGAAAAACAAGGCTGGAAATTCCCCAATATGAACAACATCTAATCAACACCCTAACCTTCTAAGCTACTAATCTCCTAAGCTTTCAACATTTTATTAAATGGTATTCAACTCCTACACCTTCATAGCCTTTTTCATCGTCATGCTTTGCCTGTACAATCTTCCCATTGCATGGAAGGCGAGAAAGATTATTCTCCTGCTCGGGAGCTATGTTTTTTATGCGGCATGGAACCCGCCGTTTATCCTCCTGCTGTGGTTGTCGACTGTAGTAGATTTCTTTGTAGGACGGGCATTGTATACCCAAACCAATGTCACCAAGAAAAGACTACTCCTCGTCCTCAGCCTCATCGGCAACCTGGGCATGCTTTGTTTTTTTAAATACGGCACCTTCTTATTGGAAAATTTTGTCACGCTGGTCAACCTGATCGGCATTGACTTCAGTCCGGCTAAACCTAACATCATTCTTCCAGCAGGTATTTCGTTTTACACCTTCACCACACTTTGCTATACGATAGACATGTATTACAAGAAGAGTGAACCGGTCAAGTCGATGCTTGATTTTTCACTTTTTGTAACATTCTTTCCACATCTCGTTGCCGGCCCTATTGTTAGGCCTCCGCAGTTGGTTCCGCAGTTTGAATCTCCTCGCAGTGCAACTATGAAACAGATGACAGAAGGCCTGCTCCTGCTGACCCTTGGACTGTTTATGAAAGTTGTGCTTGCAGATGGGCAGTTGGCACCTACAGCCAATGACATATTTGGAAACACTGGATCATACCTTGCGCTGGATGCGTGGATGGGAGTGCTTGCTTTTTCGGGGCAGATCTTTTTTGACTTTGCAGGTTACTCTACCTGCGCGATAGGAGTCGCGTTGTGCCTTGGATTTATTTTGCCTGAAAACTTTAAATATCCCTATGCAGCCGTTGGTTTTTCTGATTTCTGGCGGAGGTGGCATATCACCTTGTCTGCATGGCTAAGGGACTATCTCTATATACCTCTGGGTGGTAACCGTCAGGGACAACTCAAGACATACATCAACCTAATGGTGACGATGTTGCTCGGAGGCTTATGGCATGGTGCAAACTGGACCTTTGTAGTTTGGGGAGGATTGCATGGCTTCTACCTGTGGGTCGAAAAATTTATACGGGATAAGTTTTCCGGGAAAAAAGCACACCTGGATCAGGATATTGCAGTGGCAGGGATCACCTCCGGTAATACTTCCCTGGCATTTATCTATGCATTGTTTACGTTTTTCCTCATCAATGTGACCTGGGTCTTTTTCAGGGCAACTACCTTTGCGCAAGCATGGACGATGCTTGGTTCTATGTTTGGCATGTTCGGGGATGCAGAACCTGCACTAACCACTCTTGCTATCATTAAAGTATGGGTGATCGTATCATTGATGGTGGTGGTGCATTGGTGGATGCGCAATACCTCCGTTTTACAGTTGGCACATAAAATTCCCTGGTGGGTTTTGGCCACGGTATGGGCACTGATGCTGATGGCACTAGCGCTGAGCCAGGAAAGCAGCTCTTCGTTTATTTATTTCCAGTTTTAAGTTCGCTATTTGTCTGACTGCTGCGCCACCTCGGTTTTATACTTAATAGGAATGGAAAAGCCTATCGTAAAATAACCTGTTTCCTCGTTATAATCAATGTCCGGATTGGTCAAATTTGCAGAATGGGTATACTGCAATTGAGCGAGAAATTTTTCACCTCCTAATCGCAAGACTAAACCGGGCTCCCAGAGAAAAGATTCTGGATGTTTTGAAATATCAACCAGGGTTAGGTATTCAGGATGCGTTTCGGAAACCGAACTGGAAGCTAATTTTTGATGTATCCAGCTCACCCTGGATGAAATGCCAAACTCAAATCCTTTTCTCTTTACACCAATAGAGGGTTGTACAAACAATTTTGTAAAACTTACCTTGGAATCTCCACCACTATAGTATTTATTCTTTACGCCACCTGTTCCGATACCACCATATGTTTCAAATACTAATGATGTGCCGTGTATAGGCGTGAAGTACCCTGGTCCGATTTCAATGTACTTTGTTCTGGTCTCTCCTGAGTTAAATTCAAATTCGTCATAATTGCTGCCGCCTATCATCGTGTTGATCATTCCGCCAAAATGGCGTGAGATAGCGAAAGCAGATTGGCATTCAAAACCTTTTGAAACTGTACCGGCGGCATACTGCGCATTGATCTTTGCCTCTTTTTCGCTCAGCAAGGGAATATTGGCGCTGTTAGGGGCATAATAATAACGGGCGCAAGACATGAAGAGGAAACTGGAGGAAATGAGCAGGGCTTTCCAACCTTTGCATGCTGAAAAAGTTAATGCCCTACAAAGAAAATGTTGATACTTGTTCATTCTGGTCCATTTTAATTGAACCAAAACTATTAACCCCGTTCATGGCAGGCCATACTGATTTATCCGTATTTGATCTCAGGTCATGCAATAGTAAGCCAGGGTAACTCCCATGCCTCCAACAAATATCTGGGCGATAAGCCATATGGCTTTGTTGCGATCCTTTTTCATTTGAAGACTATCTCTCACCCTGCTCCTCTTTCCAGAAAAACTGAATACACCGAAAATACCATACATAAAACAAAATTTCTGCCTTGCCTGAAGGAAACCGGACAAGGCGTATACCGTGGGCCCAAACAAAACAAGTTTCCAAATCTGAGGAAAGTGAAAATTTAAATCAAGGACGATAAAAATGGCCATCCCGGCCAGGCCTAAATATCCGATACGCAATCGTTTAAAGGTTTCTTCCGGTCCGATGTTGCAATTACCTGGTATATATTCCGCTTGTTTGAGTGCATCTTGCATCCATCAAAGATAGGCTACATTCAGGCAGCATAGCCTAAATGCCCTATTGTATATCCATACTGAGCATTATACGTCCAACAGACTATTTCTATAACTTTAAATATCATTAGACTACTCCTACATATTTGGATTGTACTATCCTGTGTTGAAAGCATCGCACAACAATACCCCTTTGTCTATTATACACCCAGGGATGGCCTCATCAATAGCAGGGTGCGGAGTATAAAGCAAGACAGCAAAGGGCGCATGTACTTTATGACCTATGGCGGCTTGAGCGTATATGATGGCACAAGGTTTACCAATTACGGCCAACAGAATGGTCTCGCCAATGAAATAGTCAATGATGTGATTGAAATAACAACTGATTCTTTTTTGATTGCCCCGAATGCTTCCGCCTTAAACACCCTGGTCAACGGAAAAATTGGTCAATTTGAAACAACGGATCATTTCTATCCTATTATTAACAGATTTCTGAAAGGCAAAGATGGGTCTGTATATGTTACTGCAGATGATGGATTATTTAAACTGGTGGATCATCGCTTCATTCGCCTTCCCTTTCTCGATTCCAATGGTGAGAACTTAGGTAAAAATCTGGATAAAATTACAGCCTGGAAAAACTATTTCCTCATCATTCCGTGGACAGAAAAACAACCTGCAAGGCTGTTTGTATACGACCTGGAAAAACAAAAATTAACCCACATCTATTCAAATAAAGCAGTTTCCAATACAGCTGTTGATCCCGATGGGGTTATTTGGATGAGTACTTCAGATGGTATTGAAATCCTTGATACAACTGCGTTATCAAAAGGTCAGGTGATAAGCCGGTTGGTAGACTCCAGTTCCGATTCAAACCCTATGGTGGGCAGCAATATTTATTTTGATGGTGCAGGTAACAGGTGGTTGTTTATCAATAATCAGATTTCCATCGTATCGAGTAGCGGGGAGGAAAAGGTAATTAGTTCTGAGCAAGGTCTTCAGACAAGCTATCTCTCTGATGTGCTTGTCGACAGAGAAGGAATCATTTGGATGGCCTCAGACGGAAACGGAGTCGTCAAAATGCCGGGAATGAATCTCCAGGTATTCAAATCATTAGACCATGGCATTCCATCCAATATATCAGCATTGTATAAACAATCAGATACCATCTGGCTTTTTAATGTTACCGATTACCATTTCTATAGGATCATTCGGGGCAATATTCAGACTTTTCCTCTTCACAAGGAATATTCCAAGGCAGTAGGCATCTATACCCAGGGGAAGGCACTCTATTTTACAGACAGAGGAAATACATACCGTATCAACAACAAAGACATTGCTTCTTCCTACCGACATCCGGAACCATTATTTCATGAGCAAGAATCCGGTTTCGAAGTAGGTAGTGGTATCGTTGATCCTTATGGAAACATAATAGAAGTGGTTAAGGTAAACGACACTTCCTTTTACCTGTCGGCAATTATTGCCCATACCTTGCATATGCAATCGCGTATTAGTTTCCTATGTGATCAGATGGCAGTGGATGATCAAAATCGCCTTTGGATTCCAACCCGGGATAATCACTTATTAGTCTTCTCTTTGCATCCCGAAGATCCAAACCATTATCTCCGTTTACGCTATGATTTTTCAAAAGAAATTGAAGGCCTCTCTCCAAGGTCGATAACGGTTGATCCTAGAGGCAATGTCTGGATCGGGACAAGATACCAGGGGATCGTTGAGTTTCAATGGAGGGATGATACATTACAACGTGTATCACAGCTTACCACGACGCAGGGGCTTACAAACAATTTTAATTATTACTTGTATTGTGACCGGTATTCCAATATCTGGGCAGGTTCAGAAACCGGATTAGATAAAATTTCAATTCATGCCGGAAAACATACGGTTGAAAATATTACGAAGAGCAAAAACCTATTCCAGGGTATATATAAAATCATCGAATCGCGGGATAAAGTGTTATGGGCATTGTCTTCCAACGGAGACTATATGGTGATGACCAACCACGCTGCAACACCTTCAGATTTTACCCCTGCATTTTTCATAACGAAACTTTCTGTTAATGGCCTGGAGATTGATCAATCGGTGACTCACTTCTCCTATGATCAAAATAATATGTCCATCCAAATTGCGGCTCCGTCATTCATAGATGAAAAGGCTATTCTGTACAGCTATAGCCTGGAAAGTAATGGAGCAGAAAGTTGGAGTGTCCCCTCCAATCATGCTGATTTCGATTTTATCAACCTGCCCCCCGGGACGTACAGATTGCATATCCGTGCAGATTTTCCAGCTGATGTTTATCCATCGCAAACCTTACTATATGCGTTTACGATTCAACCTCCCTTTTGGTTGACGTGGTGGTTTATTGCTGCTGTAATTTTGGTTGCCATGATTTTACTAGGTTCATTAGTTCGCAATTATTATTCGAGGAAGCTGGAAAAACAAAAGATGCTATTGGAGAAAAAGCAAGCCCTTGAAAAAGAAAGGACAAGAATTGCCACTGATATGCATGATGATCTGGGGGCAGGGCTGTCCAGGATAAAATTTCTGAGTGAAACTATTGGCATCAAACAACAACAACATCTACCGATAGAAGATGAAATCAATACGATCCGGCACTATTCGCATGATATGATTGATAAAATGGGTGAAATTGTATGGGCCCTGAATGAAAAGAACGACTCTTTAAGCGATCTTCTTTCCTATACACGTGCTTACGCGATGGAATATCTGGCGGAGAACGGGATTGAAAGTCAGATTGACAAATTGCCACAGATCGGCATGGTAATGCTCAATAGTGAGTTCAGGAGAAATATTTATCTCAGCGTCAAGGAAGTCCTTCATAATGTGATCAAACATGCTGCAGCCCACAAAGTCCTGATGCAGTTTCGGGTAACAGACAAGCTAATGATTTCGATCTGGGACGATGGAGTGGGATTTGATCAGACTAAAATGCAGCACTACGGGAATGGATTGAATAATATCAGGAACAGAATGATGGAAATAGATGGTCATATTGAGATCCATACAGATCAGGGAACCCGTATCGTTTTGTCAGCACCGCTTCCCGCATAACTTTCATTCTATAGGTGAGTTACCAAAACAAAACTACATTCGAACCAATCATGAGTATCAGCATAAGCATAGTAGAAGATCTGGTTGAAGTGAGAGAAGGGTTAAGCCAGTTTATTTCACTCAATTCGGAATTTAAAGTGGTGGGTGCATTTCGAACCGCAGAAGAAGCCATCACCGAGATTCCGCGGCTGAAGCCCAATATTGTGGTCATGGATATCAATCTTCCGGGCATGAATGGCATCGAGTGTATTCGACAGTTAAAGGAAAAAACGCCTGGTACGCAGTTTATGATGTTTACAGTGTATGAAAATGATGAAAAGGTTTTTGAAGCGCTGAAGGCAGGAGCCTCAGGATATTTGTTGAAAAATACCGGCCTAGTGCAGATGATTTCATCTTTGAAAGAATTACATGAAGGAGGTTCGCCTATGAGTGCCAATATTGCCCGAAAATTAGTTTCTGTATTTCACCAGGAGGCCAAAGTAAAATCGCAAATCGACTCATTGAGTCCTCGCGAAAATGAAGTATTGGTATTGCTTTCAGATGGCCTGCTCTACAAAGAGATTGCTGATCAGCTTTCCATTTCGATAGCTACGGTAAGACAGCACATCCATAAGATATATGATAAGCTTCATGTTGAAAACAGGACAGAGGCATTAAATAAGGCGTACGGCAAAAAATAGGATTCCTACCTGATAACTTTCATTCTATTGTCTGGCTATCCTCTATACGTTAGGTTTGGAGTAAACATATGATTATGAAAAAGTCACTATGGTTATTCATCCTGCTTCTATCGCAAACACTGATTGCACAAAATGTTGGTATTGGGACAACAACTCCTTTATCAACATTAGATGTAAAAGGTAATCAGCGCATAGGGGGAACATCAACCTATATGGGATATGATTCGATCTCCGGAAAAATCCTATGGACCAATTCAAATCTGTTTGTGCCCGTAAGTCAGGCCCTCATGAAACATTCAGCCGCCGGTGATGGATTGTTCTATAATAATAGTGGTGGTGTTACGGGGCAACTCGAATATCGGAACGCAATTGGTGAACCTGTATTCTTTACCAACTTTACCAATGGATTGGGTTATTTTAAAAGCAGGTTGGGCATTGCTACGACTGCTCCACTAACAGGTTTGCATGTGGCTGATAGTAGTGTATTATTTTCTGTGGCGGGATATCCTACACTTTTCCCGGGCCCTATTCCTATAGAGGGTATTGGAAGACGAATGTTGTGGTATGCAGACCTTGCAGCTTTCAGGGTAGGTTTTGTACAGGGCAATCAATGGGATAAGGACAGCATTGGGATGACATCGTTTGCTGCAGGATATAATACCAAAGCCAAAGGAAATCATTCTACAGCATTTGGGTTAGGCTCATCTGCATCCGGGTTGGTTTCAACTGCAATGGGTAGTTCCACAGCTTCAGGTGCGAGTTCATTTTCGACAGGACTTGATGCCGTTGCCAGCGGATCAATTTCATCAGCCTTGGGGTATTATACGGTGGCAAAGTCTGGTTATGAAACAGCATTAGGAAGTTGCAATACCCTTTACACTCCTGCCAGCACTAACAGTTGGGTGGCAACGGATAGACTATTTGGTATTGGCAATGGACCTGAAATTGCGGCCCGTTCAGATGCGCTGGTGATTCTGAAAAATGGAAATATTGGTATTGGATATGCTACTCCGGGATTCAAATTAAGTTTTGCGCCACTCCTGGGGGATAAAATTTCGCTGTGGAGTAATTCAACCAATAGCTATGGTTTTGGAATCCAGGGTAGTCAGCTTCAGATTCATACAGATGTTTATGAAGCTGATATAGTGTTCGGCTATGGAAGCAGTAGTTCGATGATTGAGACCATGCGGGTAAAGGGGGATGGCAATGTTGGCATTGGCACCAATGAACCAAATGAAAAGTTGCATGTGAATGGAAACATCGAATGTATTGCAGTATTTGAAAATTCCGATCGCCGCTTAAAAAAAGATATTGTTCCCATGGAAAACTCCCTGCAAAAAATTACGCAGCTCAACGGTTACACTTATTATTGGCAGGATGAAACAAAAGGAAAAAATTTGCAAGCCGGCATTGTAGCGCAGGAAGTGCAGCAATTATTTCCTGAACTTGTAAAAGTGGACAAAGAAGGAATGTTGTCTGTTAATTATTCCGGCCTTATACCTGTAATGATTGAAAGTACAAAGGAACTAAACAGTCGGGTTGAGCAACTGGAAAAACAGAATGCGGAAATCCTTATCGCACTGAAAGAATTGCAGGAAAAAAATAGGTAAGTCAGCTATCAGCTATCAGCTAAAAATTTAAAAAAATCTGGTCACGTTTATTGCATACTACGGTCATAAAAAAACGCAGTTATACAATGGCCTTTTGAATCGCGTCTGTTTCTGCGATTTGAAAGTCG
>JAGOIB010000073.1:1888-10114 GCA_017995875.1 Saprospiraceae bacterium | reverse complement strand
TGATCTTCTCTTTCCACTGCTTTCAGAATTTCTCTCGCCTCCTCCTTGCTTACTTTTTCTTCTGACGGTTTTTGTTTTTGGTCATCGGGGGTTGATTCATTTTGTTGTGGTGATGGTTTATCCTTTTGTTCCTGATCCTTTTGATCCTGCTGTTCTTGTTGATCTTTATTTTCCTGTTGTTGATCCTTGTTTTTGTCCTCGTTCTCTTTTTGCTGCTGTTGCTGCTGTTGTTGTTGCTGCTGCTGGTATTGGCGCATAGCCAGCATCAGATTTTTCTTGGTATCCTCATCTGCCGGTTGCAGCTTGAGCGATTCTTTATACGCTTCTATACTTTTATCATATTCCTTGTTTTGATAATGGGCATTACCAAGATTGTAATAGGCATTTGATTTCAACGCAGGATCCTTAGTGGATTCAATAGATTTCTGATATTGCTGGATAGCCTCTGGAATGCGATTTTGGTTGTATACAGTATTACCCAAATTGTAAGCGGTCGTGGGCTTTTGTTTTTCCTCCTGTGCTTTCCGATAGGCAGTTTCTGCATCAGTATAGGCTCCCTTGTCATACAATTGGTCACCAAATCTCAGCCATGGATAATCTGCCTGGCTCCAACCATTCGGCAAAAGACATGCGATGAAAAAAAATAAAAGACAGTATTCCTTAATCAGCTTCATCAGACAACATCATATTTATAGTTAACAACAGTAAGTATCAACATCAGCAATACGGCTGGCAATAAGAACCATTGAAAATAACTTCTGTGTTCAGAAAACGATCGCTTTTCCAGTTGATTGCGTTCCAGGCCGGCCAACTCTTTTTTCAGATTATCGATGATCGCATTTCCTTCACTCAAATCATAATATTTTCCCTGACCCTTTTGAGCCAGTTCTGTCATCAATGGCCGGTTTAACGCTGTCTTTACCGGCTGACCGGTTTCGTCGCGCTTCACATCCTTGATGCCATCAATAGACATAGGTATCGTGGCACCTGTTTCAGTTCCGATCCCAACGATATAGGTGATCCAACCCGCATCATTTGCTGAAGCTACAGCCGATGGTGCATCGCTGTCATGATCTTCCCCATCCGTCAGGATGATGAGTGCTCCGTGACCGGCGGTTACTCCTTTATCTTTGGGCTTCAACGCCAGACGCACCGCATCGCCAATGGCAGTCCCTTGTGTGCCGGCCTGATCGGGACCCGCTGCGCTCAGGTATAACTGGATGGCATGCCAGTCAGTAGTTAGTGGGCTCTGCATGTAGGCATTCCCGGCAAAAAGTATCAGGCCAACTTTGTCCGTCCTGAAAGCTGTAGACAAATCGAGGGCAAAGCGTTTGGCCCGCTCAAGACGGCTGGGAGCTACATCCTCTGCCAGCATACTATTGGAAATATCCATCAGGATATAGATGTCTGCCGTTTTCGTTTCAACCGCAACGGTTTTATAGCCCCACTGTGGATTTACAAAGGCAATAACCAGAAGCATTGCTGCCAGTATCCCTAACCAAAGCCATCGGGGCTTAGCAGGCAGCGTCGCAAAGACTTTTTGGTTGGAGGTTTCCGCTCCCCATCCTGACCAGTCCCTGAGGACAAGGTATTTACGTACATAATACAACCCTACCAGCAAGACAGGTATGAGCGCAGCCCAAAAAAGACCTGGATGTTCAAACCTAAACATGAGGATGGTTTGATTTAAAAGGTAAGCAGATGAACTGAATGGGGCAACATTTGCCATTCATTGACTTGTGAAGGTCAGTGGAAATCATATTCAATTCGAATTTAGCCTTACGAGACATAGATAGCGCCTGTCAATGGTAACAAAA
Source organism: Saprospiraceae bacterium (assembly GCA_017995875.1). The sequence continues at coordinate 8,297 of JAGOIB010000073.1, read as the reverse complement.
ATAGTCACTCGGGATACAGTGATCTTGCTATTTAGACCGGATTAACACCTTATTTCGATCATTCCGGACTAAAAGGAATCGAATCACGTGAAGTCATAGGGCATAAAACATGAGCTTTCCCATTAAAGGACAGATGAGAGCTGTAGTATAATCCCTATGAGGCGTAAAATAATTGACAATTAGTATACAAAACAATTTGGCCCCCTCAATCGGTAGTCATGGGTTTGTTTATACCTATGGGTTTGGTTCTCAAAGGGCAATATGTAGTACAATTATCCCATATCAAAAGTTGATCGGGGATTCAAATATTTGGAGTAAACCATGTTCCTCAAAATTTCTATATTACTACGGGGGTATTTGAAAAATAAAAATATTTTTGCAATCCTATCCTCTCTGAATGGGGAGCAATTCTATTTTTCGTCAACTAACATTGTGTTTAATCAAAAAACATTAAATCCATCATTTTATGAGCAATCCAAGTGTCAAAACTGAAAAAGCTGCATCGGACGGTTCTTTCAACAGATTATTTGCCTCCATCCTGATTCCCGTTGCTTTGGTGATCGGTTATCTCGTTTTCAAGTTTATCCTTGGTAACCCGGGGAATTTTGTGGACAATAATCCTGAAGGTCATCCGCTATCAGGTAACTATCTCGGGATGATGTATAAAGGTGGACTTATGGTGCCAGTGTTGATGGCTAGTATGATTATCGTCATTTGTGTGATCATCGAGCGCTTTGTTTCCCTGAATGTAGCCAGCGGAAAAGGCCCGACGCCTGTATTTGTTCGCAAGATCAAGGGTTATCTTGATCGTAATGATGTCAATGGAGCATTGAAGGAATGTGATACACATCGCGGGTCGGTGGGTAATGTTATTCGTGAAGGATTGCACAAATACAATACGATGAGCACGATGCCAGGCCTGGAAAAGGACCAAAAGATACTTGCCATTCAAAAAGAAATTGAGGAAGCAACCTCTCTGGAGTTACCGATGCTTGAAAAAAATCTTGTCATCCTTGCAACATTTGCTTCTGTAGCAACCCTGATGGGACTGCTTGGAACTGTATTAGGGATGATCCGGGCTTTCTCAGCTATTGCTACCGCAGGAGCTCCTGATGCTGTTGCCCTATCTACAGGTATCTCCGAGGCCCTTATCAATACTGCCTTAGGTATTGGTACTTCTGCATTGGCTATTATCTCCTACAACTATTTCACGACAAAAATTGATGGGCTGACCTACGGAATTGATGAGGCAGGATTCAGTATTGCACAAAGTTTTGCTGCAAAACATTAATTCTTCACTCACCGTTATTCATTATAGATTATGCCAAAGGTCAAAATACCCAGAAAGAGTACATCGGTCGATATGACTGCTATGTGTGATGTGGCCTTCCTGCTGCTGACTTTTTTCATCCTGACGACCAAGTTCAGACCTCAGGAAGCTGTGAACATTGATATACCTGCATCAACGGCACAAATACCTATTCCGGAAAAGGATATTATGATGTTTCAGATTGCTCCTGACGGTCGGATATTTTTCGGAGTAGATGATCAGAATACAAGATTGAAATTGCTGGACAGGCTAGCCACAACGTATGAGTTAAACTTTACGCCAGAACAAAAAGATGCTTTTCGTCTGATTGAATCCTGGGGTGTTGATATCCGCTCTCTTCCTGACTATTTGAGTATGTCTCCTGAGCAAAGAGGCGCTTTCAACCAACCTGGTTTGAATATTGATACGACAGGAGGCCAGCACCAGGTAGAAGACCTTATCCTGTTTTCACGTCAGGAAAATAACAATCTACGTATTGCTATCAAAGGGGATAAGACAACTGAATACAGATACTTTGATAAGCTTATACAGGCATTGCAAAACAGGAAAGTCAACAAATTCAACATTATCACCTCTGCAAAGACGGCTCAGGAATAAAAATTTATTTACACAAATAATTACTTGACGAATGGCTGAAATGAATGTCTCCGGTGGAGGAGGCCATAAAAAAGGCGGTAAAAAAGTACGGACCAAGAAGATGTCCACCCGGGTAGATCTTACTGCCATGGTAGATCTTGGGTTCCTGCTCATCACCTTCTTTATGCTCGCCACTACCATGAATAAGCCAAAAACCATGGAGGTCAATAAACCTGCCAAGGAGGATGTTGATAAAAAAGAGGAACCACCCATCAAAATGTCCAAAACGGCCACGTTAATGCTTGGTGCCAGGAACAAGGTCTATGCATATGTTTCTCCTGATGCGATTGATGCCACTACAGAACTCAGCCTGGATAGCCTCGATTACAGTCCTACAGGCTTGAGAAAATTTATCCAGCGCAGGCAAAGTGAAGTGCAGACCCAGTGGGGTGATAAGGACCAACTCTTTGTGATGATCAAGCCATTGCCAGGGTCCAATGTTAAGAATATCGTGGATGTACTGGATGAAATGACGATCAACGATGTGAAACGCTATGCGATCCTCGAACCAAACGACCCTATTGATTCCCTGGTGGCAATCCGGGTAGGTCAGAGCCGTAAATAAATTTTATGCATTTGTGCAGGTATCTGCATCATTAGGTTAAAGAAAAAAGTAATACCATGGAAAATGAAAACTGGCTGAAGAATTCGATGGATGACATCGTATTTGATGGCAGAAATAAAGCTTATGGTGCTTTCCAGTTGAGAAGGTTGTATGACAAACACATGTCACGTTCCATGCTCACAGGAATGCTTCTTTTCCTTCTGGCGATCAGCACGCCTACAATTATCAACATGATCAAGGGCTTCCTTCCTGAAAACACGGATGAATTGATCATGAAGGAAGTGACCCTGGCAGAGCCGCCGCCAATCGATCCTAAAAAGCCACCTCCACCCCCTCCGCCTAAGGTGGATCCTCCTCCGATTAAGGATCAGATCAAATTTGTACCTCCGGTGGTGAAGAAAGATGAGGAAGTGAAGGATGAAGAGCCACCTCCACCAATGGTCGAGGATCTTAAAGACAAGGAGATTGCCACTGAGACCAAGAAAGGAGAAGAAGGCGGTGTCGATGGATCATTGATTGAAGATGCACCTCCTGCGCCTCCGGTGTTGGAAGAACCAAAAGAAGAAGAGCCTTTCGCCTATGTAGAGCAAATGCCCACATTTCCTGACGGAACTGAGGCGATGTACAAATACATTTATGAAAAGATCAAGTACCCTGCCATTGCCAGAGAAAATGGTATTTCCGGACAGGTGATCATTCAGTTTGTCGTATCCAAAGAAGGTGACATTCAAAAAGCCAAAGTGGTCAGAGGTATCGGTGGTGGCTGTAATGAAGAAGCTTTGCGGGTTGTCAATGGCATGCCAAGGTGGAAACCAGGCAAACATAACGGACGGGCGGTACCGGTTACTTTCACATTACCGATTAAGTTCGTTCTCCAGTAAGGGATGGATGCTGACACAATCAGGCGATTGTTCCTTGTACTTTTGGGAGTGACATATATTGGATTAGGAATATTTATTTTTATTAAAAAAGTAATCCCTGTATCGCCCTGGAGTGAAATCCTTTCCCTTGTGTTTGTGCTATATGGATCCTATAGAGTATACAGGGCCTTGAAACAAACTTAACCACAACAGAAAAATACAAAAAGCGAAGGCCTGATTTCCTGAAGATGGAATCAGGTCTTTGCATTCAGCGGAAAACCTTAATGAGCTATTAACTTGTCTTAACACCAGTTTAACTGATAAACAGAATGATGCCACGTCATTCTTCTAGTAAAATACCTTAACGGGTGACCATGAAACGCTTTACTTCATACATACTCTTCCTTTTGCTTTTCACGACAATAGCTTGTGTGAGAAAAATAGAGGATATCGAAGCGCCCACTATGGGTTCACTCCATATACTGGCAGACGAGAGTATCAAAGATATTGTTGAACAGGAAGAGGAAATCTTTGAACGCTTTTATCCACATGCCCACCTGGATATCACCTATACCAACGAACGTGACATGTTCATGCAGTTGGTAGAAGATAGTGTGGATGTCATCATGACGACCAGGATGTTGACCCCGGAAGAGACCAATTACTTGTCGAAGAGACAATCTGAACCAAGGCATTTTCCATATGCCACCAGTGCGATTGCATTCATTTCAAATAAGCCGGCAGGTGATACAGTGTATACCTACGAAAAATTAAAATCGATACTTGGTGACTCTACTTCAGGCAAGATTTTTGTCATCGAAAATGTCAAATCGGGGATCTCCCAGGAAGTTTTACAATTGATTAACAAACCCGTTTTACCTGGCCACTTTTATGCGCTGAGCTCTAAAAAGGAAGTACTTGAATATGTGCAGGCCCATGAGAATGCTATTGGTATCATAGATTATGTTGCTATCGGCGACAGTGACAGCGCATTTACCAGGGAAGTGCTGAAACAAGTAAATCTGGTGGGGGTGAGCCGGCCACAGGACTCAATACAATATGGCTTCCTGAAGCCATTCCAGTATAATCTGCAGGACCGGAAATATCCTTTCACCCGTGAATTGTATGTAATTAATAATACTGGGAAAAGTGATGTTGCTATTGGCTTCGCCTCTTTTATCTGTGGTGAAATAGGCCAGAAAATCGTTCTTAAGGCTGGATTATTGCCGGCTTTTCAAACCGAACGAAATCTGGAATTTAAGAATACCGGCGATATAAAAGTTATAAAATGAACACTATACCTCATAATCATGTTGCATTTTTGCAATCATATTGTATAAACATCCGTAAAATGAAGAAGCTACTTTTTGTTTCGATATTCTTTTCTTGCGCTATCGTACCCAAGGCGCAGGTCCCATCGCTGCAGGAAGGCCTGAAGTACATGCAGAATGAGAACTACAGCGCAGCGCTTAATACCTTTAATGCCATTGCCAAGAGCGATCCTAAGAACGGGACGATCTATTATTACATTGGTGAGGTGAGTTACCTAACAGACAATGCTGTTGAAGCGGAAAAATCCTATAAGAAAGGACTTACCATCAATACCCAATGTGCCGAGTGTAAAGTAGGCCTGGGCAAACTCAAGCTCGATGAAGGTAAGACAGCTGAAGCCGCAGAGTTTTTTGAATCAGCTTCACGTCTTGATAAGAAGAATCCCGAGATATTTGGCATGATCGGTGATGCTTATCTCTATAATAAAAAGCCAAACGGGAACAAAGCGGTAGAAAACTTATCCATCGCACGTGATATGAATCCCAAAGTGGCCAAATATTGGTCTCATCTTGGTGATGCCTATAAGATGGTTGGCAATAATGGTGAAGCCATGACTTCATTCCAGACGGCTGTAGAAAAAGATCCAACGACCACCTCTGCCTATATCAGTATGGCCAGGATCTGGGCGGCAGCCAAACAGGATAGTCTTGCTATTCCATTGCTCCAGGAAGCCATTAAACTTTCTCCTGATGATGCAGCTCCCTATAAAGATCTTATCGAGTTGTACATCAAGACAGGACAATACGATAAAGTAACACCACTGCTTGATAAATATGTTTCACTGACCGGGGATGATGTAGATGCCAAGGTTAGATTAATCAAGTTCCTCACCTTCCAGGCCAAGGACTATGACCGTGCTATCATGGAAGGTGAAAAATTACTTCTCACTAACCCTGACCAATATACATTGCACCGATGGTTAGCATGGGCATATGCAGAAAAAGGGGATTGGCAACATTCATATGACCATAGTGTAATGTTATTTGATGAGATCGGAAAAAAAGAAGGTCGTGCCACTTTCCCATCTGATTATGACTATTGGGGCAAAGCTGCTTTCAAGCTTGGCAAGCTAGATGAAGCTGCACACATCTACCGCAAGTATCTTGAACTGGAGCCATCACGCTCACAGGAAATAAATGGCATGCTCGCCAAGGGATACTATGATGCTAAAAACTATGAACAGGCGATTGCTTATTACAGACGCAAAGGAGCCGAAAAACCACTTTCTGTCATAGATAATTATTATCTGGGCCAATCGTATTTCCAATTTGATAAAAACGAGCAGGCGGATTCTACTTTTGTTAAAGTGCTTGAAGTTACACCTGACTATGCTACAGCTCACCTGATGCGTGCCCGGGTAGCCAATCGCATGGATACAGCCGAAGTAAGATTATTTTTGTCGAAAGAGCATTATGAGAATTATGCCAAATATGCCTCCGTCGACAAAGAGAAAAATAAAAAGAACCTGCTCGAAGCCTATAATGTACTAGCTTATTACTGGGTACAGCAAGATGACCTTGAAAAAGCAAAGCTTTATTATGAGTTGATCCTTGAATTGGATCCTGTTGATGAAAATGCCTTAAATGCTTTAAAGGTTATAAAAGAGGGACATCGGTAGTAGTGAAAAGTGAAGAGTGAAAAGTGAAGAGTTAGCAGTTAGCAGTTAGCAGTTAGCAGTTAGCAGTT
>JAGOIB010000073.1:0-1788 GCA_017995875.1 Saprospiraceae bacterium | reverse complement strand
AGTTAGCAGTTAGCAGTTAGCAGTTAGCAGTTAGCAGTTCCTAATGAATATAAAAAATAAAAAAGAGCAACTTCGTTGCTCTTTTTTATTTTCCGTTAATACGGAAGACTTCTTACGATAGTGGAACGGAGAAGGAATAAAAGCGTGAGTAGTATTAACCCAATTCCAAGCGGCCAATAGTATAATTCATTATAGCGCTTGTATACATTGATTTCTACTTCAGTCTTTTCGAGCTGATCGATTTCATTGTAGACCAATTGGAGGGCGGATTCAGAAACGGCCCGGTAATATTTCCCACCGGTTTGTTCGGCGATTTCCTTCAGGAGTGCTTCATCAATTTCAACGCTGGTCAGGCCAAACATATATTCTCCATTGGATCGTCTGCGCACGGGAGAGACAGCTTCACCATAACTACCGACACCGATGGTATATACTTTGATACCAAATTCTTTAGCAATACCTGCTGCTGTGGCAGGCCTGATATAGCCTGCGTTGTTGACACCATCCGTCAGCAGTACGATTACCTTGCTTTTCGCTTCACTGTCTTTTAGCCGATTGACCGCTGCAGCAAGACCCATTCCTATCGCGGTACCATCTTCTAGCACACCACATTCAAGGCCATGGAGATATTCCGTCAGTACATCATGATCATGTGTCAGCGGACATTGCGTATAACTCTCTCCTGCAAACACTGTGAGCCCTATGCGATCGTAGGTGCGGTGTGAAATAAAATCAATCGCCACTTTCTTACTCACTGTAAGCCTGTCCGGATCAAAGTCGCGGGCTAACATAGAAGAAGAAAGATCCATCACCAGGAATATATCGATCCCCTCCCCTTTTATAATCTCTTCTGAATGCTCTGCCTGAGGACGCGCCATCGCTATGATCAGGAAGACGATACCCAACCAAAATAAAGGCTCAATGAGTTTGTACACCTGTACACGCCACGAAACCTGTCTTGTTTTTGCAAGCAAAGGAACATCAATGGCAGCGAGAGCTACAGTCTTTCTCCGCCTGGTCCTCCACCAGATGATGATGGGGATCAATCCAAGCAAGAGCAACCACCACGGATCGTGAAGGATAATATTATTCCACAACTTCATCCGGAGTTTGATTTAGTTGATCAGCATTGTGCGGATCGAATGAAGGTGTGGTATTGAGAACAAATTTTCTTACACGCTCAATGGTAGCAGCGTGAATATCTATGCCCGGATCTGCCTTGGCAAACTTGATGAGATCTGCCACGGACAACAACTCTTCGGTGTCAATGAGCAATGATGCATCGGTGAGTTGAAACCGCAATTGATCAACGATTTCATCAGATGTTTGTTCCAACGCACGAATACCAAAACGACGTTCCAGATATTCACGAAGGATGGCTGTTAGATTGGTGTAATGTTCCTTGACCTCACCATGTTGCCACAACTTCTGTTGAGCAAGATGATCCAAAGCCTGATACGCCCACTGATGGGGAAGAAGGGGGATCGGCGCTGGCTCAGGAACAACCTGATGACGCTTACGATGTCGCCACCAGAATATCAAACCCACAACTGCCAGAAGGAAAATGATGGCGTGCGGAATATACTTTTTATAATAGCCCAGACTGAATGGCTGAAGATAAATGTCCTTAATAGGTGCGAGTCCCGACGAATCTGGTTCAACGGGCATGACGTTTACAGGAATATCATTTGTAAGCATTGTATCTACACTCCCCTGCTGTTGAATGACGATAGGCAAAGATGGAATACGAACCCAGCCTGTATCGAAAAAGGCAACCACCCATGTGGC
>JAGOIB010000072.1:4910-10116 GCA_017995875.1 Saprospiraceae bacterium | reverse complement strand
AGGCCAATGTGGTCACGAAGTCGTGGTCGAACAAGTATAGTGAAGTGCGAATGGTCCTCTGGAAAAACTGATTACAATTTTACCATCTTCGTCACATATCGGAAGTCGGCATTGCTCAAACTGACAAAATATATTCCGGGTGATAATTGCTTTGTGTCCAAACTCAATATATGGTCATCGCCAGATGCTACAGAAATATTTTCTATCCATTCACCTTGTGAATTGTATATCGTAACGGTCGCTTCACTACGAAAATCAAATGTCCATTCTAATAATGCACTTTCATTGACAGGCATTGGATATATCCTTATCTGGTTGGATGGTTTCCCGGAATTTTCATGAGGTGAATTTTCAGAAACAAATCCGCAGGTTTCAGGGTCACTGATTTTGAACTTAATTTTCTTTAAGGTAATGCCTTCCAGTTCCAGTTCATGTCCAATCAAAATTCCTGTGATATCAACCGATTCACCTGATTCATTCATCACAGGAGCTTCAATGGTAAATCCATTTGGACCACGATTTTCAATATAGGGCACTGCCCAGAACGGACTAATGTTCCATTCCCAATAATCAATATTGGGTTCATCCATTTGAAAGCGCAACGTATCTCCTGAACACAAGTTGGGCAATATATCGGGGTTGCTGGTCGAAACACGGCCACATTTAGCAAGAAGACTAAGTTTGATTGGAAGATCATTTGCACAAACAGAAGCGTCTCCCGTCCACGATCCTGTCTCACCATCAGCAAAAGTGTAAAAGCCTAATGAGAGATCCTTCTTTGTAGAATCTCCCATACAGTCAGGAATATCACGAGTCGTCAGGTCAAAACAGAAATGCCATGGACCCATTCCCTTGCCGCAGGAATTCCCATCACCCCAATCTACCCTGATAGGTGGTGCAGTGTCTCCACATGTTCCATTAATACCATAAGCAAACCAACCGGGAGGTAATATATCCCCAACCGGTGCTCCCCAACATGGGCCGCAACATCCTCCGGTCACACCCTTATATGGACAATCCTTTTCGTAAACACTATTACACATTTCAACTCTTCCATTACCATCCAGATCACTGACATTCAGACTTGGTCGATCATAATGATAGTCTACATCATTAAACCAACCCCAGGTAGATGCACCGTATAATCCGTTATCCGACTCTCCGATAGTGTCACCATTTATTAATGTATTGATGGGTTGATCATACGCATCAAAGGAGGACAAATCCCATCCGTTACCAAACACCGGGACAATGCCTTGAAACCATTGGCATCCGTTACCTGCAGCCGTAAATTCATTGACATTCATACATATGCTTACTTTCTCATTCGGCTCAAAGGGTCCTTCAAGTGGTCCTCCGGAGGATCGTGCGACAATCTCAATGTTGCGGTCCACTACACAAACGAAACCGGTTGACTGCGCACTGACACACAATTCAAAACTGCCTCCAATGCTTAGGTACGAACTGATAGCCAAGTAATAGGTAGTATTGGAATCAACAGGCGTACCTATTGCCTTTGCAACACCATCAGCGCCAATAATGCAAGCGGCATTACTGCTGGTCAAATAGACCTGTTCGAGGTTATCGCATCCTGATGTTCCTTTGAAAAGTGATATGACCGGTGATTCAAAATCAGTGCTGTATACTTCAATATTCATGGACACTGCATTAGTGTCCAGATTCAACCGATACCACACCGTAGGAAAATCGCCCATCTGGCAAGCCTGGATGACAGTATCCGGAGAAGCAAACATATTGCATCCTACCGTACACACAAAGGCATGATCAGAAATCACATTTGGGATAGCGATTGCATTAAAGCAATCATCATTGGTCGTACAAGTGTCGATTACGATTGGCGGTCCTCCAAAAAGGATGGAAGGAAAAGCATATACAGAGGAGAAAAGAATGGTTTGTAGAAATAGCTTGAGTTTCATAAGATGGGGTCTGATTAACTTAAGAGTATTCTAAAGTTAATATTATTCCCGGAAATCACAGCCTCAGTGTGCAGTAATCTGTATTCAGTAAGCGGTATTCGGTGGTCGGTATTCGGTATGCAGAATGCAGTAATCGGTATTCAGTCAGTAGTATTCAGTCAACAGTTGGCTGTTTTCAGTAAGCGGTTAGCAGTAAACTTGTTTTAGATTGAGGATTGCCTATTTATGAGACTGGAACATGAGAATGATCCTCAAAAGTGCAGCTACAAACTACACTTAACGAAAACCCGGTTACTGATTACTGATCACAGAATACACTTTGCTCTATGCTCTATGCCCTATGCCCTTCGCTAATCCTCCACCTCCACTATCATCTCCACCTCCACTGCAATATTAAACGGCAATGAACACATTCCTACTGATGATCGCGCATGTTTTCCTTTTTCTCCAAACACCTCCACCATCAAATCAGAATAGCCATTCATGACTTTGGAATGATCGATAAAATATGGTGTGCAATTAACCATACCGAGGACTTTGACAATACGCTTGACTTTACGGAGATCACCAAGCTCACTTTTCAATACAGCCAGTTGTGCGAGTGCGGTCAGACGGGCTGCTTCATATCCTTGTTCAATACTAAGGTCTTCTCCGATTTTTCCTGTCACAAATTTCCCGTCTGGCTTTGTTGGCCCTTTGCCTGCTAAGAACAATAGATTTCCTGTACGTACTGCATTCACATAATTAGCAGCTGGTGTAGGAACAGTTGGTAGTGTTAGGCCCAATTGAGTTAATCGTTCTTCGGGTGTCTGAGAAACAACCATTGTTGAAATGGAAAGTCCCAGGATAACAAAAAATGTTTTCATATCAAAGTAGATTGTTTATAAGTACTGCAATAGAAGCTCCAATGACAGGCCCCACAACCGGTATCCACGAATACTTCCAGTCGCTGTGCCCTTTGGTTTTGATTGGTAATAAATAATGAGAAATCCTCGGTCCCAGATCCCTGGCAGGATTGATCGCATAGCCTGTCGGTCCACCCAGTGACAAACCAATACCTAACACAAGAAGCGCAACAGGTAATGCATTGAGTGTACCTAATGCATCTGTTGGTGGAGACATCGCTAATGCCCCAAAAACCAACACAAATGTTGCAATGATTTCTGTGATGAGATTGTATGGTGTATTTCTTATCGAAGGCGTGTTACAAAAAACAGCGCGAATATGCTCCTTGTCTTCAGTCACATCAAAATGCTGTTTGTAGGCTAACCATACGAGACTACTTCCCACGATGGCACCCGACATTTGCGCTAACACATATGGCAGAAGCAATGCCTGATCAAAATCTTTGAACAATGCAAATGCAATCGTCACGGCAGGATTGAGATGCCCACTACCACCAAAATGAACTGCTGTATAAACACCTAGAAAAACAGCCATGGACCAACCAAACGTAATAACAATCCAACCCCCGTGCTGGCCCTTGGATTGATGAAGCAATACATTGGCTACCACGCCACATCCCATTATGAGCAGTAACATGGTTCCAAGAAACTCTCCGATAAAATGTTCCATCATGTAATAATCGCGTTGATCAATGGTCAATTAATGGTCGGAAGATAATTCTTTGCTATGAGTTTGTAATCATCCGTTTGCTGCCTGACCCAGGACTGATCATGCTCCAGAATAGCGGCCATCACCTCTGCAACAAATGGAGCGGCTTCAATAGACGCACCAGCGTCAAGAAATAACATCCTGCTCCTGCGAGCCAGAAAATCCTCGATCGTCATACACATCTCTTCGCGGACAGCCCATAATATCTCTGCTGTTACGTAGGGAAATGCATGATGGATTTTCTCACCAAGGGAAGGATCGTCCGTTATGAGTTGTTCTATATACTGCCGGTCAGTTCCGTAATAATATAGCGAGGCATCAAATTCAGTATTTTCCTGGTATCCATGAATGTGCAGTTGTGTGGTTATTGATTTTCCTTCAGGAAGACTATGGCTTTCAATGGCCACATCGACTACATCCTCAGCCATCCGGCGATAAGTGGTCCACTTGCCTCCGGCGATCGTGATCAATCCGGAATCAGCTATCGAAATATGGTGATCTCTTGATAATGCTGCAGTGGTTTTGCTATTTTTTTTCACCAGAGGTCGAAGTCCGCAAAAAACACTTCGTATATCAGCATAGGTAGGATCATAGGATAGATAGTCGCGCATATGCTGGAGCACAAAATCAATTTCTTCTGGTAGTGCATGCGGTTCGATCGATGGATGATCAACCGGTGTATCTGTTGTCCCGACGATTACTTTATGATGCCAGGGTACTGCAAAGAGCACTCTTCCATCATCGGTGCGGGGAATCATGATAGCTGTATCCGATGGAAAAACCTCTTTATCAAATACAAGGTGAATACCCTGGCTTGGACTGATGATGGATGTTGCTTCAGGATCATCGAGCTGTATTACACCATCTGTAAAAACACCGGTCGCATTAATGACCGCTTTTGCTTTTATTTCATAACCCGTGCCTGTCATAGCATCCTTGACCAGGACACCACAAATTTTTTCATCGCTTTTAAAAAATCCTTCAACTGGAAAATAATTTAAAACAACTGCATCATGATCTGCTGCTGTCATCGCCAGATGGATGGCCATGCGTGCATCATCAAACTGCCCGTCATGATATCTTGTTCCGCCACGTAAGCCTTTTGGGTCAAGCGTCGGTGCAGCCATCAATGTTTCTTCCAATGAAAGAAACTCTGAAGGCCCGAGACCAAGATTGCCTGCCATCCAATCATACGCTTTCAAGCCGAGTCCATAAAATGGTGATTCCCACCATTCATAATTTGGAACCACAAACGATAGATTCCTGACGAGGTGTGGTGCATTTCGAAGCATCGTCCCTCGTTCAGTCAGCGAGTCCAACACAAGCTTTATATTTCCTTGTTGCAAGTACCTGACACCTCCATGTACCAGCTTCGTGCTGCGAGAAGAAGTACCCTTTGCAAAATCAAATCTTTCAAACAATACCGTTTTCAATCCCCGCGACGCTGCATCTACAGCGACGCCTAGCCCCGTAGCCCCACCTCCGATGACACAAATATCCCATTCAGAAATGGAATCAAGTTGACCAATCATCTCTACTCTTTTCATAAATAATTTCTATCCTTCAGGAACTATTCGCGAACATCACTATTTAACAACTGCTAACTGCTAACTGCTAACTGCTAACTGCTAACTGCTAACTGCTAACTGCTAACT
>JAGOIB010000072.1:0-4810 GCA_017995875.1 Saprospiraceae bacterium | reverse complement strand
GGTGAAAACGTTTTACTGACTTGCCATTGTTGCTGAATATCATCCACATCTTTCCAATAACCCACTGCGAGTCCTGCAAGATACGCTGCACCTAAAGCTGTCGTCTCCGTAATCCTGGGGCGCACTACTTTTGTCTCCAGGATATCACTTTGAAATTGCATCAGGTGATCATTGACTGTAGCGCCGCCATCAACACGCAACTCTGCGATTCTGATACCTGTATCCGCTTCCATAGATTGTAGTACATCGTATGTTTGATAGGCTATACTATCCAACACTGCTTTTGCTATATGTGCATCAGTACTCCCGCGTGTTAATCCAAATATACTTCCCCTTGCATGCGGATTCCAGTGTGGTGCTCCAAGGCCTGCAAATGCCGGGACAACATACACACCATCACTATCTTCAAGATCTCCTACCAATGTTTCTATTTCTTCTGATGATCGTATGATATGCAATCCATCGCGTAACCATTGTACTGCTGCACCAGTGATGAAAACACTTCCCTCCAGGGCATATTCTGTTTTGTTACCAATGCGCCATGCAATCGTTGTCAACAGATTATTTTTAGAAACAAATGCTTTGTCTCCTGTGTGCATCAACATAAAGCATCCGGTACCATATGTATTCTTTACCATTCCGGGCCTGATACACATCTGTCCAAACAATGCTGCTTGCTGGTCACCTGCAATGCCCGCAATGGGTATCGCTGAGCCGGGAACAAGACTTCCTGTCACGCCATACACTTCACTACTCGACCTGACATCCGGTAACATATTTGCAGGAATGCTGAAGAGGGAGAGCAGCTCTTCATCCCATCGCCCTGTATGGATATTGAACAGCATTGTTCTGGACGCATTGGATGCATCTGTTACATGAACTGATCTTTTTGTAAGATTCCATACCAGCCATGTATCAATAGTGCCGAAAGCAAGCTTACCTTCTTCAGCTTTTTCCCTCGCATCAGGCACCTGGTCGAGGATCCATTTAATTTTAGTAGCGGAAAAATAAGCATCAACAATAAGTCCGGTCTTATCACGAATCAGATCTCCATAGCCATCTTTAATAAAGGCTTCACAATAACCGGCAGTTCTTCTGTCCTGCCATACGATTGCATTATAGATTGGCTTGCCCGTCGTTCTATCCCAGACGACAGTCGTCTCTCTTTGATTCGTTATACCAATAGCTGCCACTTGCTGAATTGAAATTCTGGCCTTTGCCAAAACTTCACCAATGGTACTGATCTGGCTACTCCAGATTTCTTCCGGATCATGTTCCACCCAGCCGGGAAAAGGATAAATCTGGGTAAATTCCTTTTGTGCCAGGCTTATAATATCTCCCTTATGATTGAACAGAATGCTTCGGCTGCTGGTAGTGCCCTGGTCGAGTGCAAGCATGTATGTTGTTGACATAGCAGTGACTTTATAAAAGTAAGGTATAAAAAAGAGAGCTCTTTAGTTAAATGCTTAGCACCAAATGAGAAAGCCTCCATTCAACAAAGTGAAGAGAGGCTTTTTCAACTTAATTTCTTACTCCCGCTTCATCTTGGTTCTAGAGCATGATGAAGGGATGATGTATTCCCCTATTCCTTTCGAATGACCATAATGATTTTGGTATACAATTCTCCCTCTGTTTGCAGTTGCATCATATACCCACCTTCAGGAATCTTCGAAATATCCACTTGATGAGTTGTTGTGCCTTTGGCCGCCTTGATATCGTCACGCATCAATGTTTGCCCCATAAAGTTCATCAGTGAAACCAGGACGTCCTGGTCCAGCATAGATTCAAAACTTATGGTAATGGCGTCTTTTGCCGGATTTGGCCACAAATTAAACTGCTTGAGGTTTGTTTCAGAAGCTCCGCTCACAGCCTTCGAGGGTAGTGCAGCAATCTGGTTGATGTCCGTTGCACCGCCATGATCTACAGGATTTTCTACTATTGGATTCAGTCCCAAATCGTCACAATCAAGTGTTGTGGAACAACTTGTAGAGCAACCATACGCATCAGTAAGGGTTAAAGTAATTTCAACTTCATCCCAGCCTATATACATTCCTATTTCAGGTGTGCCTTGTCCTGATTGGATAAAACATTTTTCACCAAAAACCTCCCATGCATACGAGATGTCACCTAATCCGCCGGAGGCACCGCTTGTAACAGCTACACCATGTGAATTACAATCAACGAATTGAGGCACAAAAATATCACAGGATAGCTGCGTATCAGGTATCCAGGTGATGTGCTGCGTCGCTTGAGAAGAATTTCCGCAAACATCAGTTGCAATCCACGTCCTGGTTACACTATACTCTCCGGGACTGGCACCATCTACCATTGCCTGTGCGTATACAATTGTCACAGGATGTGCATAATCGTCTGCCTTCACTATTCCTGCCGGTGGTAAGGGCGCACAGATGATTGTGACTTCCTCTGGCACATTGCTGATGACAGGTGAAACATCATCCATGATATCCACAGCGATAGACAATACGTTTGAGTTACCACAAATATCTGTAGCGATCCATGTGTATACTCTTCGCTCATAATAGCCATCTGTCAAGCAATTGTTTGCATAATTGACATCAAGGGTAAATTTCGGGATAATGGCTTCATCACATTCATCTTCAATAAATATACTGTACTCGTCGAGGTCATTCAACGCGTACATCAGGCCTGATTGTGATAAATTGACCATGCGTAAACCGGTGTCGAGGAATTTCAGAATAACAGAATGTGTTGGCACTTGAATAGTTGGTGGTGTTTGGTCACCCAAAATAATTCGCTGGTGCTTTGTGGCAATATTTCCACAGGCGTCAGTAGCACTCCATATCCGCTCTATGACCCGGCCTTCGCGACAGGTTCCCTGGACTTCCGTTTCCGTCATAGTTACCTCCACATATTGATCAGCACATCGGTCATAAGCAGTCACTTTTGGTAGCGACAGATCATCACAAATCTCTTCAACCACACCATAAATAACCGGACCCTTTCCATCGCCTACATGGATAGTTTGGCTTACAACTGTCACATTACCACAAGGGTCTGTTGCTGAATATACCCTATGCACATCATATTCGTATGGACAATCGCTCTGCTGGACACTGATGGCTATCTCCAGATGCACTTCTCCACAATTATCGGTGACCTGGATATCTGGAAGTGAATCTGTACAACTAATAGTCAATTCCGTATCAAAATTGTGAAACACAGGTGGGGTATGATCTATGACATGCACCATGACGGTGAGTTGTGTGCTATGGCCACACATATCTGTCGCGGTCCACTGGAGTTGTATCACTGCCAACACACCATTGGCTGATGTACAATCACCTGACTGTACAACCGTTTCCTGATAACTAATATTTAACCCCAATGGGCAATCATCATTGACGCTAACATCATCCGTTCCAAAGAAAGTATACTGGCTTTCATTTGCCTGGCAATTGACCGTGAGTATTTCTCCGGGCGTAAGCGCTGCCAGCTCTGGATTTGTAAATACAATTGATGGACCGTTGTTGTTATTTGTCAAAATAATAGCAGTATCCCGTACTGAATTTCCGCAAGGATCAAAGCCCTCGTATGTCCTGCGTACTGCGGTTCCGGTTCCACATGGACTAGCAACAGGTACATCCCAGTATCTGACATTTCCGTTACCGCAATTATCTATTGCTTCAACTTCATTGAGCGCTGGGTCACCAGTGCATGTCAAAGGTGGAACTCCCACCAATACCGGGGGCTCATCATCGATCAGGTGTGCTGTCAAGGTCAGGGAGGTTTGATTTCCGCATTGATCTACTGCATTCCAACGGAATACACGTTGTTCAATATAACCAAAGTAGTCGCAGTTGTTAGACAGGACGATATCCTTATCAAACGTGATCGTACCGGCAGTACCACATGATGGTTCGCTAAAGACAGATCCTACATTCAGCTGATCATAGAATGCCGGAAAACCTCCTTCATTACAGGTGTATTCAAGAATAGTCCCATCAGGCAGGCCTGCAATTTCAGGTTGTGTGATCCTGAGTTCAGGTCCCTTATCATCTATGAGTGTAATGTTTTGTTTTCCAATTGTCTCGTTTCCGCAATCATCTCTGGCGATCCATGATCGAACGATCACTTGACCATCCCTGCAACCCGGAGCCGGATTTGATTCACTGAAGAGAATCACGCACGCACAAAGGCATTCATCTGTTGCGTAGACATCATCCGGAGGCGCCGGGATCTCATCACAATTGACCTGGATGTCTGCAGGTACACCATGTATCACCGGCGGTACTTCATCTACTAATGCAACATACACAATGGCTGTAGTACTGTTACCACATGCGTCTGTGGCGATCCATCGTTGGCGATACAAATTGATATACCCATCTACAGAACAATTACCATCATCCTGCAAAGTCTCCAGAAACGTAACAGTGACAGCTCCATTACAATTATCACTTGTACTCACACTGCCGGTGCCAAAGGAAGGAAGTTCCCAATCCGGGTTCTGGCCTTCGCATTGAATATATATTGTACCTCCATTTGGAACACCCTGCAACAATGGATCAGTAAATGTGATCACTGGAGCTGTGTTATCATTGACAGTGATGGTTTGGGCACAGGATGATGAGTTGCCACTCGCATCTGTTGCTCTATATGTTCTGGTCAAGGTGTATCTATTGACACAGGTTTGGTTGGTTATCACATCGCTGACCCAGGTGACTGTTGGAGGTCCGCAATTATCTGCTGCGGTGACTGTTGCGATATTGAAGGGAGGGACGAGTGATGCGCACTGAAAAGAGAGGTTGGCCGGACAGGTGATGGTAGG
>JAGOIB010000071.1:4932-10121 GCA_017995875.1 Saprospiraceae bacterium | reverse complement strand
TACGGCAACTTCTCCAGCGCATCCACTTCCAGGCTCGCAAAACCAAAATCTTCTGTCACCTTTCCATGAAGGAGATACATGCCTTTTCCTTTTAACGGATAGCGTTCGAGCGATGGCGGAAAATGGGTGGTGTCAAAATATTTTCCCTGCTCATCAAGCCAGGTACCGAATGTCATCAATTTACCATTAGAGGTGGTGACGGGCTTTCGCGTGACATAATAGCCGAGCATTGATACCCGCTTGCCGATCGCTGCATTCAATTCCAGCGTATGCACGATCTTTTGCTTAGGTCTTTGTTCGAGCAGATCAAAGGGACTACACAGTGGAAAGCCGAGTAACTCAATCTCATCATACGCCTGGTCATACGCACTCTCTTCGAGCGAAGGCAATGCATAGTCGACATGCGCTCCATTACCAAATAATACTGGCTGTCCCACCACGGCCTTTGCCTGCTGCGGGTTGTGTACCGCGTATTTGTGCCACATGAGTTCACACTTGGTACGGCCGGTCCAACGGAACGCACCGATGCGAATCAACAGATCCAACTGCTCACGCCCGATATCCACACGGCCTACGAAATCCTCGAGGCTCGCATATGGGCCATTGCGCATACGCTCCTCAATAATCCGGTGCGACACTGTGCGCTCCAACGATTGGATATGAATAAAGCCGAGATAGATCGTCGTACCATAAATCGTCGTGAGGTTGATGCTGTGATTGATACATGGTGCCTGGATTTCCGCACCACACATGCGCGCTTCATGGACATAGTACTCAGTCGAATAGAAGCCACCGAAATTGTTGATCACCCCGACCATAAACTCGAGGGGATAATAGGTCTTGAGATACAAACTCTGGAAACTCTCTACCGCAAAACTCGCCGAGTGCGCTTTGCAAAAAGAATACCCTGAAAAACTCTCTACCTGTCGCCATACTTCGCTGATCAGTTCTTCCGGATATCCGCGTTGACGGCAATTGCGCCAGAATTTTTCCATCAGCTTGCGAAAGGTGTCCGATGTTTTTTTCTTGCCTGTCATGATGCGCCGCAATACATCCGACTCATCGAGATCGAGGCCCGCAAAGTGATGCACGATCTTCATCACATCTTCCTGGTAGACCATGACGCCAAAAGTCTCGCCGAGATGTTCGGCAAAAACAGGATGCAGGTATTCCACTTTTTCCGGTTCGTGATAGCGCTTGATGTATTCGCGCATCATGCCGCTCTTGGCGACCCCGGGGCGTATGATCGAACTTGCAGCAACGAGATGTATATAATTATCGCAATGCAATTTGGTGAGCAGGCCGCGCATAGCGGGTGATTCGATATAAAAGCAACCGATGCAATGGCCGGAGTAGAGTTGCTGTTTCACCTGCTTGTCTTCCTTGATAGTGGCTACATCATGGATGTCGATCGCCTTGCCCTGGTTGGTTCGTACAAGGCTTACAGCATCTTTGATATGGCCGAGGCCGCGCTGGCTGAGCACATCATATTTGTGAAAACTGAGGTCTTCCGCATGATACATATCGAAGTGTGTGATCGGAAATCCCTTGGGCATCATCTGCAGTGCAGTGTGATAGGTGAGTGGGCGCTCTGATACGAGCACACCGCCTGCATGGATGGAAAGATAATTTGGGAAACGCTCGATCATCTCGCCGTAGCGAAAGATGTGGCGTGCATAGGGATGATGCTTGTCGCTGGCGAGTGGTGCATCTACGATGGCATCGATATCTGCTTTGGGTAAGCCAACTACTTTGCCGAGTTCGCGGATGATCGAGCGGCCTTTGAATGTATTGTAGGTAGCGAGTAATGCTGTGTGGCGATGTCCATAGCGTTTAAAGATATAGTCGGTGACATCATCGCGCTCGTCCCACGAAAAATCGATATCGAAATCCGGGGGGGAAGAGCGGTGTGGATTGATAAAGCGCTCAAAGTAGAGGTCGAGTTCGAGTGGATCTACATCAGTGATGCCGAGGCAATATGCTACGAGTGAATTGGCACCGCTTCCTCTGCCGACATGATGATAGCCTGCGGTCTGTGCATAGCGGATGATATCCCATGTAATCAGAAAATAAGGTGGAAAGCCAAGTTGTCGTATGACTTTGAGTTCGCTCTCCATACGTGTGTTGGCTTTGACATTGGCCATGCCGTACCTCCGTCTGCATCCTTCTCTTGCGAGTTTAATCAGGAGTTGGTGATCATCGCGCTCAGAGCCGGTGAAGGATTGTCGGTTGTTGGAGTTTCCACAAGGTAGTTCTGCCTCGCAGCGATAGAGGAGCGCTTCGGTATTGCGCATGATCTGCGGATAGGCGCGGAAGGCATTGTCGATATATTCGCGGCTGACCCAGTGCTCGCCGGAGTCAGCGCAATCAATGGGATCGAGCTGGCCGAGCATGATATTGAGGTCCACACAGCGCATGAGTTTGTGGACTTTATAGCCGGTCTCGTCTTCGTAGGTGATGGGCTGCCAGATGACGAGGCGTTCGAGGTGATCGCGGAGGATGGAGGAGTAGAGGCCATTGGCTTCGGAGGGCATGATGCCGATGTATTCATAGGGGCGGAGGTCATCGGGGATGTAGCTGTTGGGGCGATAGATGATATAGACATGCTCCATTTCGGGGGGTCTTTGGGGCAGTGGTATGTTTTCGAGGGAAGAGACGGTGAGAAGTTCGCAGAGTTCGCGCCAGCCTTCGGCATTTTGGGCGAGGCCGGTGTAGAGGTAGCGGCCATCGAGACGAAATTCGACACCGAGAACGGGTTTGATATCGCGTTTGCGGCATTCTTCGATCCAGGCGACGGCGCAGGAGGTGTTGTTGATATCGGTGAGGGCCAGTGCCGTGATACCCCTGCGGGAGGCGCCTTCTGCCAGTTGTTCGGGCGAGAGGGTACCGTATTTGAAGGAGTAGTAGGTGTGGCAGTTGAGAAACATGGGAGGGTGAAGATATTAATATGACCTATTTAAAGTCATATTATTGACTTATATTTAGTCATATAAAGTAATTTTCATACTAATTCAAGAATTTAACTTCTTTTATGAACTATCCTTCACGAATTATGATTAATTTATGAATTACAATTCACATATTCAGAATAAATTGCTGTGTGGAAATGAAAGAAAATGAAATAACACGTGCTCACCAGGACAGGATCATACAGCAACTCTATAAGGGAAAGACGATTTTGCTGTATGGAGCAAGGAGGGTAGGCAAAACACACTTAGTCAAAAGCATTCTTGAGAAAGAAGGAGGTCAATACTATACTGCAGAAGAACCACATGTAAGAGAAAACCTTAGTGTCGCAAACACAGCCACGCTGAAAGCTTTTCTTGGAGATAGGAAATTAGTGGCATTGGATGAAATTCAAACAATTGAGGGTGTGGGCACTGTACTAAAAGTCATTTTTGATACTTTTCCTGAGGTTCAAATTATTGCAACAGGTTCATCATCATTTGAAATGATCAATGCGATCGCTGAACCGCTGATAGGTCGCTCGCGCCACTTCACCTTATATCCTGTATCCATTGGCGAACTCAAACAATCTCATGGGTATATCGAAGCATACGGCCAGATAGAAACACTACTAAGGTTTGGCAGCTATCCTGAAATTCTATTCCAATCAGAAGAAGAGAAAAAGAGTGAACTCATCCACATCTGTGCTAATTATTTATATAAAGATGTGCTGGCTTTGGGGGGCGTGAGAAGAACTGATTTGATCCTGGACATCCTCAAACTAATTGCCTTCCAGATAGGACAGGAAGTGAGTCTGAATGAAATTTCGAACAAGACCAATACAAATGTTCATACAGTACAACGCATCCTCTATCTTTTGGAACAATCCTATATCATACGTAGTCTTCGCGGTTTCAGCCGAAACCTCCGCAATGAAATCGGTAAATCACGGAAATACTACTTTATCGACCTGGGTATCCGTAATGCCATCATCAACAACTTCAACCCCATGACGCTACGGAATGATGTCGGTCAACTGTGGGAAAATTTCTGTGTAATGGAACGAATCAAGAAAAATGAATATGACCGGCGGCATGTCAATATGTATTTCTGGCGTACGTATGATCAGAAGGAAATCGATTACCTGGAGGAAATTGATGGCAAGCTTTATGCTTTTGAATTCAAATGGAATGAAACGTCGGTGAAACCTCCCAAACTCTTTATGGAAACTTATCCGGAAAGTGAATTCAAGGTGATATCGAAGAGTAATTTGTTTGAGTTTATTTAACCTTCTTCATTTGTTTGTGTTTGATCACAAACATTCCAAATGAAATTTCAGATCATGAAACTTGTCATTCTGACTGTCCTTTTACCATTCTATCTCGCCGCACAAAACAATCCCATCGAACTCGGTGACGTCCATTGGCTGCGTTCGTTTGATGAGGCGCAGGTAAAGAGCAAAAAAGAAGGAAAACCAATCCTGATCCTCTTTCAGGAAATTCCGGGATGTCAGACGTGCAGGAATTACGGAAGTGAAGTACTGACACATCCGCTATTAGTGGAAGCAATTGAAACGAATTTTATTCCGCTTGCAATACACAACAATAAAGGCGGTGAAGATGCAGCTGTCTTGAAAAAATACAACGAGCCTGCATGGAATAATCCAGTGGTGCGAGTAGTTGATAGCAATGGAGCTGACCTTGTTTCGAGATTAAGTGGCAACTACAGTGCGGCAGGGCTTAGTGCAATTTTGACAACTGTCCTGATAAAACAAAAAGGAAAAGCACCCATGTATTTGCAATTGCTGACAGATGAGTTAACTGCGCACCAGAAGGGGACAGCAAAAGCAACATATTCGATGTATTGCTTCTGGACAGGAGAAGCGCTCTTTGGAAAACTAAATGGTGTCGTAAAGACTACAGCGGGATACCAGGGAGGAAAGGAAGTTGTAACTGTCGAATATGATCCTGCATTGATTTCAAAATCTGCATTGGACAAGATCGCTCAAAACCAAAAATGCAGCGTATCCACTGATGGCAATTTCAGACCGGACTCCACGCCGAAATACTATCTCTCCAATAGCAAATACAATGTCATACCGATGACCGAGCTACAGAAATGCAGAGTGAACAGTGCCATCGCTGAAGGGCAGGATCCAACGATCTTTATATCTCAGAGGCAACTGACTTTTCTTAAAACCTCAACCAATAACCTTGTAAATGTTCCGCTTATTGAAGCGTGGA
>JAGOIB010000071.1:0-4832 GCA_017995875.1 Saprospiraceae bacterium | reverse complement strand
CCTGCATTTTCCTGCACCAGTTGAATCATCGTTTTTAGTTCTTCCACGAGCTCGTCATTGTTGCCTCCATACCCTACTGCAGTAAACCTGATCTTCTGATCCGGGCCGATGATAAACTTGGTAGGAATACCACTGACTTTATAATCGGAGACGACTTTATTTTCCATATCCATCACTACATGGAAAGGATAATTATTGGTTGAAATAAAATCGGTCACTTTATACAGGGCATTATCGCCGCCTTCCCAGGTATCAACGAAAAGAAAAACAACACTTTGATCTGAAGCAAAATGTTCCACCGCTTTTTTCATGCCGGGAAAACTGGCTTTGCATGGACCGCACCATGTGGCCCAGAAATCAAGCACGATGGTCTTGCCTTTATAATCTGCGAGAGAAACTTCCTTGCCAGACAAATCCTTTAATGTAAAAGGGGCTGCAGGTGTTTCCTCCCACATCTTTTTGATTTTTTGCACGCGCAGATCTTTGGCTCTCTCTTCCAGCTGGGCAACATATTGGTTGTATATCTGATCCTTTGATGCGGTACTTGTCCAGTATTCCCTATGCATTTCTTTCACCTTTGCTGAAGCTTTGCCGGTGACCATGATCTGATCCATAAATTGCTCATACTCCTTGGTGTGTCCTGCCTTTTGAAGATAAATAGCATAGCGCTCATTCATATCAGGATCCTCAAACTTATTATTTCTGACGGCAAAAGATTGCTTGTCGAGGGCTTCATCATACTTGCCCTGTTTGTAAAGGATGAGTGCGTATGTATCACCATACATGGCCTGATAGTTTTCCATTGCAACTGCCCATTCTTTTTTGGTCAATCCTGTAGGTGGTGGGTTGTCCGTTGACAACAGACTGAGTGAGGTGGACGAAAGATCGGCAGCTACATCAAGATGCGGTGCTTCTGCTTCAATACTTTCTCCGGAAAGCGTCCAGGCGTAATTGTTACATACGGAAGCTTTTGTCATGGGATCGATAATCTGATCTATGTACGATTTAGCCTTAGTCCAGTCTTCCAATTCTGCATAATGTTGTACCAATGTTGATGTCATCTGGTCCATCATCCTTCTGTTATCCTTCGTGACTGGAAAGCGGGATTTAAACTGGTCCCTTATTTTGATTTGCTCCTCATTAGCTTCTGCTTTTGTAAATGAAGTCATCATGTCCTCTTGCGCCATGATGGATTTAGGATATTGCTTATCCAGTTTTTTTCTCAATGCCATCGTTAGCGTGCTGTCACCCATGTCTTTTGAAGCTCTTACAGCTTGTACCATAAGTATTTCGCTGGCGCCATTTGATTTGTATGACAGATCAGTCAGATAGACCTTGATCCTATTCATGTCCTCTGTTGAATTTGCTTTTTTGGACATGATATAATAGGTTCTGAATACTTCAGCATTATCTATCCATTGGGGGAAGGCTTTAAAAGCTTCGTTAAAGGAAGCGACTGCAGCGGTCTCATTGACCTCCATCCCCAAAAGTCTTCCGTAAATGGATGATGCCAGTGTTTGTTCTATCACACCTGCTTTAGGAAGTGCCTTTGTGTTTGTAACAAATTGCTGATCTCCTGAAAGAATTTCATTGAATTCGTCCTTCAGCACCACCTTGATCCAGCTTATATGATCATGCAGGACCAGCGCCATATTGATCTGGTCTGACTTTTCGGAAGGTAAAAGTCCAACATCATTACTGATGAGTTCTGTGCCATCAAAAAAGTATGCTACAGCATGCAACGGTCGTGGCTCATTTGGGACGCCATTGATTTGTATATTGACATTCTGACCAGCTTCTGGTGTGCGGTCCCATGTCCAGGTTTGTGAGATTAAATTACCAGCGATCAGTATCGCAGATAACAGTATGGTTAGTCTTTTCATGATTTTACCTATTTAACTATAAAGATAATGCAAAACTCGGCTAAAGAGGCCTAAGAGGCTAAAGAGAATATGGAATTTCGAATACTTCAGCTCCGCTCACCACAAGGATGACGCAGATATATTTAAAAATTTAATGACGCAGATTTGATGTATTCAGATAAATTTAATTTGCGTAATTTTTTATAAAATCCATCTGCGATATCTGCGTTCTATTTAAAAACGATACGTTTATGACAAGTACAATCGAGATAAGCCTATACCCTCTTCGCGATGATTACCCATCGCATGTATTACATTTTCTTTCACAGTTAAAAACTATACCCAATGTGGAAATAAACACCAATGGGATGAGTACGATCATCATCGGGGAGTATTCTTCTTTATGGAAAAACCTGGGAGAATTGATGGCGGAGGAATTGACATCAGGCTCTTCTTTGTTTGTGATGAAGGTGGCGCCGGGAAGACGAGAATATTTAAGTGAAAAATGAAGAGTGAAAAGTGAAAAATGTTCTGAATCGATGATTTCGTTAATTTACTTGATACTTTATCGGGAGGTACAGGAAAAATATTATCGCGCAGAGACGCAGTTTAAAATATTCCTGTAATACGTCATGCACACTCTCTCTTCACACACCTCTCACGTTCTTACGTTCTCACGGTCTATTCCGAGTACCTCAGCCATTTGATCATTTCCCTGATGGTAGCTTTCTTGCCATACATCAGGATACCTACGCGGTAGATGCGGCTGGTCAGCCAGATGAAGAACCAAACGGTGCCCAACATCAGAAGAATGGAAAGCACAATCTGCCACCAAGGGGGATCAAACGCAAGTCGGGCCGGCATAATGATCGGTGAGAACAATGGAAACAGCGAAGCAAACACGGCCAGATTTCCATTTGGATTGGAAAGTACCGGGAATAACATGTAGAAGGCGATCAATACGACGAGTACGATAGGCAACATCAATTGCTGGCCCTCACCCATGTCTTCATTGATGGCAGAACCCATGGCTGCAAACAAGGAACTGTAGATAAAATAGCCTCCGAGAAAAAAGAGTATAAATACAGGCAGGATAAGCCACCATTTCACATTAAAGATGGCAGCGATAATTTGTTGTCCGGAAAAACCATCGAATGATTCCTGATCGATTTGTGACATGTTTTGCATATCGGATAATTGGGACGGATCTGCTCCCGGAAGGAATGCAGTGACGACTAAAAGAAGGATCGGAATCAATACAGCCCATATGGCCAATTGGGTAAGTCCCACACCACCTACTCCAATGAGTTTGCCCATCATCAATTGGATAGGACGTACTGAGCTCACCATCACTTCTACGATACGGCTTAGTTTTTCTTCCATCACACTGCGCATGACCATGCTGCCATAGATGAAGATGACCATGTACATGAGGAATCCCATGATGCCGCCCAGGGCAGTACCAATGATGATATTTAATTTGCCTGTAGCTGCAGAACTTGAAAGATCATTAGGATCCATAGCACCATTTTCAAGACTTATACTTGCTTTGAATGAATCCAGGAGTTTCTGATCAATATTCGATTTTCGCATGCGGTAGATTTCAATCTGATCTGCGAGTTTTGCTTCGATGGATTCGAGAAGGACGAGGGATGGTTTTTCTTTGCTGTAATACGATGCGGAGATTCTCATTGTCGCTGAATCACGCAGAGCGGGAACGTATACAAATACGTCATAACCAAGGGAAGCATAATCCTCTTTTAATACGGAAACCTCCTTAGATGAAAATTCGTACGGAAAATCTTTATCCTCAGCAGCGATCTTTTGGATGATGCCGGTATCATCCTTGATCACAATGTGGTGATCAGAATTGCCTCCGGCACTCATAATGACACCTATAAGAACTGAAAATAAAGCAATGCCGAGGGGGGTGAGGAGTGTCACCAGGATAAATGATTTTTTCTGTACACGGCTCAGATATTCTCTGCGTGCTACGATCCAGATCTTATTACTCATGGCTTATACCTTTAACCTGGCTGATAAATATTTCATTGATCGATGGGAGAATTTCGTGGAACGACTGGATCTCACATCCTGCAGTGATCAGGAATTGTAATAGATGATTAGCATTATCCTGATTTGGAATTCGGAATGTAGCGGTATGGTTTTCATTTTTCACAAGTTCCAATCCACCACTAAATACAAGTGGCAGTTCACCCTTATAACTCACTTTATATAAATTTTCTTTGAAGCGGTTACGGATCTCTTTCACATTGCCCATCAGGATATTTTTACCATGATTGATAAGGATGATATTTTCACACATCTCTTCCACATTTTCCATCCTATGGGTGGAGAAAAGGACGCTGACCCCTTTATCCCTCAACCGGTATATTTCGTCCTGGATCATGTTTGAATTGATTGGATCTAATCCGGTAAACGGTTCGTCGAGTATCAGCAATACGGGATCGTGCACGATGGTGGCGATAAACTGGATTTTTTGTTGCATTCCTTTTGACAGCTCTTCGACTTTTTTATTCCACCAGTCGAGTGCTTCAAAACGATCAAGCATGATCTTACACTTTTTGGATGCGTCCTGTCTGGAAAGTCCTTTGAGTTGGGCGAGATACAATAGGTGCTCTCCCACTTTCATTTTTTTATACAGGCCTCGTTCTTCCGGTAGATAACCCATTTGTGAGGGATGGGATTTATTTAATTGTTCGCCGTTGAAATAGACATGTCCGCTATCGGGGCCGGTGATGGTGGTGATAATCCTGATGGTGGATGTTTTGCCGGCGCCATTGGGGCCCAGCATGCCGAAGATGGTGCCTGGCTCCACTTCGAAGCTGACTTCATCCACTGCTACGAAATCCTTGTAACGTTTGGTTACTTTATCGAGGGTGAGTATGGCCATATGGGGGATAAAGATGAGAAAAATTAGCTATCAGCCGTCAGCTATCAGCTGTCAGT
>JAGOIB010000208.1 GCA_017995875.1 Saprospiraceae bacterium | reverse complement strand
CCCCTTATTCCTTTTATATTTGCCCCATGTTTTTCAAAAATCTCCCTGGACTATCCGTTTTAGCCTTACAAGTAATGATGCTTGCGTCATGTGCTGCCCCAAAGGCTCCAACAGGCGGACCCAAGGATGAAACGCCTCCTGCCATTATCTGGGAAGAGTCAACGCCCAATAAGCAAACCTTTTTTAAGGACAAAAAAGTAACCATCACCTTTGATGAATGGATCACGCTCAAGGACGTGAATAACCAACTGGTGATTTCACCTTTCTTGCCTGAAAGTCCCGAAGTCACGATGAAGGGCAAATCCATCATCATCAATCTACCGGATAGCCTTAAGGAAGAAACAACCTATACATTCAATTTCGGAAATGCAATCGCGGATCTCAATGAAGGAAATATCCTTGAAAATTTTTCCTTTTCATTTTCAACGGGAGCTGTGTTGGATTCAAGTAAGGTCTCCGGGAATGTGATTGATGTGGTGACAATGAAGCCTGTTGAAAATATCTGGGTGATGTTGTATCCGGTAGGAGAGGACAGCGCGGTATATAAACGCAAGCCGGACTACGTAGCTAAAACGAACAAAGAAGGAAAATGGTTTATGGAAAATATCCGACCTGATTCTTTCAATGTAGTGGCTCTCAAGGATGACAATCTCAATTTTCTCTACGATCAGGAAACGGAATTGTTTGGATGGCAGGATGAAATCGTTTACACAGCAGAGCCTTATAGCGTCGTCCCCGAGATACTTGTTTTTCCAAAGGAGAAAAGAACGCTCATCAGGGATGTAAGTCATCCAATGCCGGGATGGATCAATGTTGTTGTAGATGCGCCTTTTCCAAAGCCTGAACCAATATTTTCTCCGGCGATCGAAGGTGCCGTAAAGGCATGGTCAGGAGATACACTCAAGATCTGGTACAACCCACAAAACAATTATGCTGGTGATGTGATACTCAATAATGATACTTCACAAGTTCGTTTGTCGCCGGGTGCAGTGCGTAATGCATTGCCTTTCCGGATTTCACCATTGACAGGTCGATTGCATTCTTCAGCTTCTGCACAATTTATTTCAAGCGTACCTATCGTAACACTGGACACATCAAAGATCACATTGGGGAATGATTCACTCGGGCGTATTAACTATATGATTTCCATAGATAGCAATGATGTCAGGAAATTGAATGTCAAAGGAGGATGGAATAAGCCTGCAAGGTATACGCTCACTTTTCTGCCGGGAGCAACAATGGATGTATGGGGCCGTACCAATGATACAATCCGTCAGTATATTGTCGTGTTGCCAAATGATCAGTTTGGAAATATCAAACTGACCATTGATGGTCTGGATTCCACAAAGCAATATCTCGTGTTGATTAAAAACGGAGAGTTGGTCGCAGAGCGCTTTACGATCCAAAATCTCAAGTCAAAGCAATTGCAAATAGGATCCTTGCTCCCAGCGACGTATAGCGTTGAAATCATCGAGGACCTCAATGGCAATAATACCTGGGATACAGGTGTTTATGAAACGCACCGGCAGCCAGAGCGTAAGATGATATTTAAACTGGATGCCCTGAGAGCTTCCTGGGACCTGGAGGCAACTATTTCCTGGTTCTAGCATTTATGATTAGGCAGAACAGCATTGGATTGATCAATTTGTTGCCCGGATCCACTGCAGGAGACGTATTTTGTGACCCCAATGACCCATCTAAACGATAAATAATGAGATTGTGGACTGATAGCCTCGTGAAGTTTTATGGTAAACGCAAGGTCGTTGACGATGTATCTATTGAAGTTTCCCAGGGAGAAATCGTTGGCCTTCTGGGCCCGAATGGTGCAGGCAAGACCACTTCTTTTTATATAACGGTTGGATTTATCAATCCTTCTGAGGGACATGTTTACCTGGATGATAAGGAGATTACAAAACTTCCTATGTATAAGAGAGCCAGGCTAGGTGTTGGTTATCTGCCGCAGGAAGCATCGGTGTTTAGGAAGTTGACGGTCGCCAATAATCTCAAAGCTGTGCTGGAACTCACAAAGTTGACACGTGCTCAGCAAGCCGAAAAAATGGAAGCCCTGATTGCAGAATTTAGATTAGAAACAGTTCGAAATAATATAGGTGACAGTTTATCAGGAGGTGAGCGCAGACGTACTGAGATAGCACGTGCTTTGGCCACCGATCCTAAGTTTATTTTGCTTGACGAGCCCTTTGCAGGAATTGACCCTATCGCGGTAGAAGACATTCAGCACATTGTTGCAGCGTTGAAACTTAAGAATATCGGTATTCTCATCACTGATCACAATGTCCGTGAGACATTGTCTATCACAGACAGGGCCTATCTCATGTTTGAAGGAAGAATACTCAAAGCCGGCTCCGCTGAAGAACTCGCAGCTGATGAAATGGTACGCAAAGTTTATCTCGGGCAAAATTTTGAGTTAAAGCGGAGGCAGGTCATATGAGGTCGCTTGTATTATTTCTCTGCTTCGTTTTCATGTGTTCATGTACCAGTCGGAAAGTAACACCAACGAGGGCAAGCCGCAGAGCTATTGATACCATTTTTCAACAAAAGGTATTAGTCATCCAACCGCACATGGATTCGGTATGTGATCGTCTTCATGATAGCATCTATGTTGTTGCAATAGATTCCATCATGACCGAGCGAAGAATCGAAATGACCAATCTCGTCCAATGATCCGCTCCTTCCGACATATCATATTCCTTGGGAGTCTACTTATGTTCCAGTCATGTGCTAAGGAAGTAAGCCAGGAT
>JAGOIB010000207.1 GCA_017995875.1 Saprospiraceae bacterium | reverse complement strand
GCGCAACCTTTGCTTTCGACAAAAGAAATCAACATGCGCATCCGTATTTCCTGGAAAAATCCATACCTGATCGCGGTCCTCACCACCCTGGTGGTTATGGTGATCATCGGCTGGGTATTTCAGCGTGACCTGGAGCGCATTGATCAGCAAATCGAAAACATCAGACAACATGACCATTAGCGCTTCCCTACCGATGGAAAGCGACAGCATAAGTATACTCATCGATTAACCTAAACAAAACTATACGTAATGAAAAAATCTGTTGTAATTGCCTTTGTGCTGAGTCTCTTGATCATCAGCCTACATGCTCAGGTTGTTGAAGTGATTGGGAAACTAAAAGTAACTCAAATGGATACACTGAATGGTGAAACCATGTTAGTGGTAAAAAAATCTGATGGTACACTGGCTACACGTATGTCATCCTCATTGCCACCAGCACCTGACACCATGCGCTCCTTGCAAAGTGATCTGCTATTGACGTCAGCCTTATGTAATTGTTCGAGTTTACCTCCGGGTATGATCTATTCATTATTGGATAATGGATATTCCCTTCAGGACCTTAGTGATTTTGAAGTAGCCTTTCAAGACCTGTTAGATGCGGACTTTACCATTCAAGAACTACTCGATGGAGGTATTACCATTCAACAATTGCTGGATGGAGGACTTGCCATCCAGGATCTGCTGGATGGAGGGCAGACACCTACGAATTTATTCTATGGTGGTGTGGCTATGGATTCATTGTATGGTAAAATTTATGCAGGAGGATTTATATTCTATCTAACTCCAGCTGCCGAGACAGGTCTTGTCGCGGCCCCACCATTCTGGAATGGAATTAATGATCCTGATCCCACCGGACCCTGGGGATGCGCTTTTGTAGATATCCCAGGTGCTCAGGGAACAGCAATAGGCACAGGGGCACTGAATACTATTGATATTGAAGCTGGTTGTGGGACAAGTGGCATCGCAGCGGATATTTGTGCCAATTTGGTTCTCAATGGTTTTTATGATTGGTTTTTACCATCAAAGGATGAATTGAACGAAATGTATCTGAAAGTTGGTCAGGGAGCCGCAGGGCCAAATCAAAATATTGGTGGTTTTGCAAATGGTTCGTATTGGAGTTCCACGGAAGAAAATTCTATGTCGAGTTGGTTTCATGACTTTAACATTAACGGTCAGTATACTGATGATAGGGAATTATGGTATCGAGTCAGGCCTGTTCGGGCTTTTTAGTTACCGACTATTACGGTGCGAATAATTATAAAACTTCGACTGTGGCGAAATATGACACTTTGCCGATTGCCCAGGTGGCCAACATTGAACAATTTACAGCAGACCTCAAGGCGCATCAGCAGGGAAAATCTGACTATCCGACTTTCTGTAATGAATGTGCGAAATCGGGCATTCAGAAATGGACGGTTTGTATGGACACAATGACCTGTACCTATTATGACCTTGCAGGCAACGAAATTCTGGTTGAAAGGATACCACAATAAAAACTGTTGATAAGTAACCGTGCTGATTATTTTTTCACAACCCGCTTTCTTGAAACTCTCCGTAAATTTGGCCAGTAAAACATGAAATAATGGCAAAGCAAGTATTCATCAATCTGGCTGTAAAAGACCTGCAGAAATCCATGGACTTTTATACGGCACTGGGTTTTACAAACAATCCTCAATTCTCAGACGACACAGGTAAGTGTATGGTGTGGAGTGATGACATCTTTGTGATGCTTCTCTCCCATGAGAAGTTTTCAGGCTTCACCAACAAGCCTATTGCAGACACGAAATCAAGTATAGCAGGACTTTTCTCATTATCTGTAGACAGTGTTGATGAAGTCAATGCCATTGTAGCAAATGGTGTGAAGGCAGGGGGAATAGAACCTAACGAAATGCGGGATTATGGTTTTATGCAACAACGAACCATCGAAGATTTTGACGGCCACACCTGGGAAATCTTCTTTATGGATATTTCAAAATTTCCCACCTGACAGTGGGGTAGACATTTTGGCTACCCTTTGACAAGTGCCGAATTCTGTTATTTTTGTCTTACATGGACTTATTCGGTAGCTTTAGTCAATATTATGTAATTGTGATTGTCCTGCAGGGCATATGCGCTTTTCATTCGATACGAAAAGGCACGCAGAGTAAATGGATCTGGATTATTGTTTTCCTCCCCCTTGTAGGAAGTCTGGCATACATCTTTACAGAAATCATTCAAAAGCAACATGTTTCTTCCGTTCAGGAAGGCGTGGCTGCCATCGTCAATCCTTCCGGTAGAGTCAGGAAACTGGAACGTGCACTTAAGTTTTCAGATACGATGGCCAATCGGACAGCACTGGCAGATGCATACCTTGCCTCCGGAATGTACGCACAGGCTGCGACCCTTTACGAATCTTGTTTGACTAATTTATTTTCCCATAGTGAGCAAGTAATAAAGAACCTTATACAAGCATATTTTCATCTCGGTCGATATGAAGATGTCATTCATGTCGCACCCAAGGTGGCAGGTGACCTCACTTTCCCCAAAAGCCCGGCTAATCTGATGTATGCCATCGCATTGGAAAAATGTAATCTTCCTCAACAAGCGGAGCGTGAGTATGCGAAACTGAATCTTCGTTTTTCAAACTATGAAGCCAGGTACAGATATGGATTATTTCTTTTGTCGGCCGGGCGAAAAGAAGAGGCAGTGAAAATCCTGCAGGGCGTCGCAGATGAAGCTCAGCATATGACGCGTGCGGAAAAAGGAAGTTCGAGCAGTTGGAT
>JAGOIB010000070.1:4430-10184 GCA_017995875.1 Saprospiraceae bacterium | reverse complement strand
AGTATGAATCCACCGGGCACCTATCAGGTCAATTATTCCTACACGGATGGATTCGGGTGCGAATCAACAACATCCATGGACATTGTTATTCATGAAACACCAAACGCCACAGCCACCAACAATGGTCCACTCTGTGGAGGCGAACAGATATTATTGTTTGGTGAAACAGATGGTGTTGGTGCCAATATTGTCTATTCCTGGACAGGCCCCGGCGGATATATTTCCAATATGCAAAATCCGATCAATGCAACCACCGGTGGCTTTTACAATCTTATTGTAACAGTGGATGGTTGCCCTTCAGACGTATCAGTGACTACTGTCGAACAATCCACCACACCGGATGCAGTAGCCTTCAATGACGGACCTTATTGCAACGGACAATCCATTCAACTACATGGTAACACAACCGCATCAGGCACTGTCATATCCTATGCATGGACTGGTCCAAATGGATACACCTCTACTGTGCAAGATCCAATAGATGCAACACAACCTGGAATGTATTCTCTCGTAATCACCGTGGATGGTTGCCCATCACCTCCGGCTGTCACACAGGTACAATTCAATCCGCCACCAGGTGCTGCTGCTTCCAACAGCGGACCATATTGCACAGGAGAAGCTATCGCATTATTAGGTAGCACACCTACATCAGGCACTATCATCACGTATACCTGGAGTGGTCCAAATGGTTATCAATCCACCATACAAAATCCAACAGATGCGGTGATGCCCGGTGTGTACCAACTCATCGTGACAGTAGATGGTTGTCAATCCGCTGCCAACACAACTTCAGTTGTTGTCAATCCATTACCTGTCCCTGTCATTGCAGGACAGGCTTCTTTCTGTACCGGCAATTCTGCGTTGATTGATGCAGGCCCCGGATACACAAATTATTTCTGGAATGACGCCACTACAAATCAAACGCTTCAGGTTTTTGCCACTGGTACTTATACTGTAACCGTAACAGATGCTAATGGATGTACCGGCAACACTTCTTTTGGTGTGACCGAAATGCCATCCTTGTCTCCTGTGATCACAGGAGCATTAGAATTTTGTGAAGGCTCGAATACTGTCCTCGATGCAGGCACCGGGTATACTACATATCAATGGTCGACAGGTGAAATGAGCCAGACGATACAAGTATCTACAGAAGGCAATATTGGAGTGCTCGTGACTGATGCACAGGGATGTAGCGGCTCAACAAACATTACTACCTCTATCAACCTTAATCCAACGGTGACAATTGGTGGTTCTACTACCTATTGCATTGGCGGTTTTACAGTGCTGGATGGAGGAGCAGGATATGTCAGCTATAACTGGAGCAATAGCGCCATTACACAAACCATTACTGTTTCAACACCCGGTGTTTTTTCAGTAGATGTTGTCGATGTAAAAGGATGCGCAGGATCCGGCTCAGTGACAGTAACAGAAAGCACTTCGCTTACTCCGGTCATCACCGGCAGCACAGCCTTTTGTGAAAACGGCAGTACCATACTCAATGCAGGTTCTGGTTTTGCTACATACGATTGGTCTGACGGTTCGATGAACCAAACCCTGACCGTCAATAATACCGGCATCTATTCCGTATCGGTGTCGGATGGACAAGGCTGTTTTGGAAATACATCCGTATCGGTGACAGAAGTGTTACCACCATCTGCTACACTAAAAGCTGATACAACGCTCTGCAATACGCAGGCAGGTGGTTCTGTAATCGATTTGTATAGCATGATCCTTTCAGGTGATACAGGTGGTAGCTGGACAGATGTAGATCAATCAGGTGCAGTGGGATTATTTGCCAACCTCAATTTCAATAATATCCCTGCAGGCAATTATCGTTTTAAATACACGACCAATTCGGCTACAGCTCCATGTCCTGAAGAAGAATATGAGGTGATTGTAAAATTATTGGATTGCACTTGCCCTGATGTTTTCTTTTTATCCGCTGCACCTTTGTGTAATGGTGGAGATGTCCTTGATCTGTCAACCATTGAAAATACAGCTGAACAAGGTGTATGGTCTGTCATTCAAAATCCTGTCGGCACTAATCCCGCTTCATTGAATGGCACTTTGTTTGATCCAACAGGAAGTGATCCTGGTGCATATACACTTCAATTTAATCTGCAAAACCAACCACCTCCCGGTTGTCCGATTGATTTCCAGGTCATGGTGGATGTAGATCCATCCGTAGATGCGGGTGTTGCATCAGCACCTGTCGCGTTTTGTGTTGGTGATAATCAATTGGTCAATCTCAATGCCATGATCACCGGAGCAGATGCCAATGGTGTATGGACCGAGACCTCTGCAGTGCCATCTGTTGGTGGAGCATTTAACAGTGTCAACGGAACTTTCAATACACAAAACCAGGCTTCCGGGAATTACACTTTTCAATATACACTGACTTCTGTTGGGGTTTGTCCCGATGATGCATCTACTGTATCTGTGGTGATGAACCTGATACCAAAAGCTATTGCCCTTGCAAATGGTGAATTAGATTGCACCAATACAACACAAACACTGGATGCAACAGGATCATCAAACGGCACCGGTTACAATATAGTCTGGACAGGCCCTGGTGTAGTGACAGATGGAAATGAAAACACCATTCATCCAACAGTTGATCAACCCGGCCTCTATGTACTGACGATTACAAATACACAGACAGGATGTTTCAATTCAACATCTGTCACCGTGACAGAAAACGCAGATCATCCAACCGATGCAGTGATTGATACGAAAAATCCTTCCTGCTCAGGTGATCAGGATGCCTTTATCAATGTCAACCAGGTGATAGGCGGTGAAGCACCTTATACCTACAGTCTGAATAATCAGCCATTCAGCACCGATAATACATTTACGAATCTGTCCCCAGGCGATTATGCTGTTGCCTTAGCAGATGCCAATGGTTGTCTGTGGGATACTATGATTACAATCATTTCGCCTTCAGCATTCAGCATCAGTCTTGGTCCTGACATAGAACTGGGCCTCGGAGAAAGTGCCAATGTACAAGTCACCACCACGCTTGCACCAAACCAGATTGACACCCTGATATGGTCACCTGACAATCTTGTAGAATGTTTTGATGTCGCTTGCCTTGAAGGCACAGTCAATGCTGCTAATGCAGTGACAATAACTGCAACAATATATGATATGAACGGCTGCAGTGCTTCTGACAACATATACATCACTGTCAATAAAGTCCGGAACATTTATATTCCTACGGTTTTTTCCCCCAACAACGATAATGTCAATGATATCTTTTATATCAGTGGAAATGAAAACCAGATCACGCAGATCAAGCGGTTTATGGTGTTCAACCGATGGGGAGAAGTGCTGCATGAAGCCACCAACTTCCAGCCAAATGATTCATCAAAGGGATGGGATGGTTTCTTTAAAAACGAAACAATGAATCCTGGTGTCTTCGTTTATTTTGCCGAGGTGGAATACATTGATGGTTGGGTAGAAACCTTTAAGGGAGATGTGACATTGATCCGATAAGTGAGTGTATTCCGTTTGGAATCAATAGCCGGTAAAACTCAGTATGATGACCAATTCATCACTGAGTTGTTCCAGGTTTGTAATTCCAAGTGCGCTGTGTGAAACAGTACCACTGGCCATTGCGGAGAATCCTCCTGTTTGAAACTTGAGGATCGTAAAGGTAAAGGTGGAGTGATATTCTATCTCGTTGAATTCCGTTGTAATATCAACTTTCCGATCAATGGCATTGTTGGCATTTTCCAAAACATCGTTGACAGGTAATACTCCGCTCAGGGTCAGGTATTTTCCCTTATTTTCTCCCGTGGCACCTGTGAAATCAGCATTAGGTGTTGCATAAGTAAGATTGTCGACCAGGATGTTGGCTTCAAAGTCACCTGTTTGTTTATTGAGCTTGATATCTATCACATCAGTAGTCCAGGCCATGGGTGTATTGTTAAGGGACGACTTGATCTGAATATTAGCATTGCGGATGGCAGAGTAATTGGAGTTGCCCTGTCCATGGATCGCGATGGAAATCGTCAACAGGAAAATTATCGTTGTGATACATTTTATAGGAGTAGCATTCATTACTTTATGATTTATCATTGTAGCTAAATAGTAAACGAGATTTGAGTCTGATAGCTTTCCTGCAAAACTATAATCTACATTGCTGCTTTCACAGGCCATTTTTTCATACCCAAATAACCAATGCAAATTAACGCTATAAAGATGATGGTAGAAAGTAATTCCCATTTGGACAGGCTCGTCAATAACCAGATTATGGATGTGAGGCCTATCAAAGGGATGAGCCATCCTCCGGGAACCTTGAATGTTTTCTCAGGTACTTCTTCCTTTCTGCTTCGTAATACCACTGTAGCCACAATCACTGCCAGGTAGATCAATAGTATGGCGCTACTTGCGAGGATCGCCAGCTGTTTGAATCCTCCCGAAACTGAAAAGATAAAAATCAAGGAGGCGTAAGTAATGACTGCGAGATGAGGCGTTGCAAACCGGGGATGCACAGATGCAAGGAATTTTGGAAACAAGCCGTCTTTGGCACCTGCGAATAACATCCTTGGTGTAGCCATCACATCACCGCTAACGCTGCCAAAACATGCAATTGCAGCTGTGACAAGAAGTATGGTGCCACCTATAGGACCTACGATTTCATTAGCAACCGCCGCCAAAGGAGCTTCCTTGAAATTAACTATTTGCGTACCCAATATACCTTGCGTGACCGTCTGAAGAAGCAAATAGATTAAAATGATCACAATACCTCCCAGCAGCAGGCCTAAAGGAACTGTTCGCTTTGGATTTTTCAATTCACCACTCACCCCAAGAGACGTTTCAAATCCGGCAAAAGCAAAAAACAAAACAAGCGCTGTATCTGCAAATGTTTTGACAGAAGGCAAATGTTCCCAATGCAGATTTTCTGTCTTAATATGACTGAAACCAAAGAGTATAATAGCTAACAACGGAAGGACCTTTATGATCGTGATGAATTGGACGAATAGGATTCCCTGCTTCGCCCCACGCACATTGACGACCACGATCAGGCCAAGAATCAACGCATATAGTAATGCCCGTATCCAGGCATTCGAAAATACAGGATACAATACGGAAAGTGAATCTGCGATAATATTCATCAGGGCTGCGCAACTCAAAACGCCCCAGCCAAAAAAGAAGAGCCAGTTGACAATAAGGCCAGCCAAAGGACCGAGTACAGATTCTACATAAGCATACGATCCTCCACTGGTTGTAAGACGGCTTCCGATCTCTGCATAGCAAAGCATTATGGCAGCCAGCATCACTCCGCAAAATAAATAACTGAAAATGCTGAATGCGCCTAATTGGATACCTACGACAGCCGGCAAAGCAAAAATGCCGGCACCGATAGTTCCATTGACCATCGACATGGCAAGCGCGGGTGCGCCGACAACACGTTTTAATCCTTCGTCAGCCTTCTGGACAGTCATAATCGCTTGCGTTTTGAATGAAGTCGTAAGAATACAGAAATAAAGGATAGGTTACCTTTTTTTGCGCCCTTCATTACTCCGATTGCTCAGTACGATATAACTCATTAATGATGCAAGGAAAATGAATTTGTAATGCCCCTTAGGGGCTAAAGGTTGGTAGCAATAAATGGGGAGGAAACATTTGTGCCCTGTAGGGGCACCACATGACCACTTTTAGATCTGTCTCCCTTGTAATAATATTCCTTTACCAACAAGACACAGATATGCGCGAGCTCAGTTGTGCCCCTACGGGGCACGATTGATA
>JAGOIB010000070.1:0-4330 GCA_017995875.1 Saprospiraceae bacterium | reverse complement strand
ACATTTGTGCCCTGTAGGGGCACCACATGACCACTTTTAGATCTGTCTCCCTTGTAATAATATTCCTTTACCAACAAGACACAGATATGCGCGAGCTCAGTTGTGCCCCTACGGGGCACGATTGATATTCATTCATTATTGCTACCAACCTTTAGCCCCTACGGGGCAATGTAGATCATCCAATTAAAAATCACTGATTACTGATTACCGATCAATGATTACAGATCACAGCTAACCGGTCAAAGATATATCCGAGCTCAGTTGTGCCCCTACGGGGCACGATTGATATTCATTCATTATTGCTACCAACCTTTAGCCCCTACGGGGCAATGTAGATCATCCAATTAAAAATCACTGATTACTGATTACCGATCAATGATTACAGATCACAGCTAACCGGTCAAAGATATATCCGAGCTCAGTTGTGCCCCTACGGGGCACGATTGATATTCATTCATTATTGCTACCAACCTTTAGCCCCTACGGGGCAATGTAGATCATCCAATTAAAAATCACTGATTACTGATTACCGATCAATGATTACAGATCACAGCTAACCGGTCAAAGATATATCCGAGTTCCGTTGTGCCCCTACGGGGCACGATTGATACTCATTCTTTATTGCTACCAACCTTTAGCCCCTTCGGGGCATTATAGTTCACGCAATCACAGATCACTGATTACCGTACACTGAATGCAGATTATCACTCACTGATCACAGATTACCGATCACTCGATCACAGATTGCCCGATCACAGATTACCGCTAACTACTAACTTCTAACTTCTAACTTCTAACTTACCTATGCTGTCTGAACAGCCACTCCATCATCATGGGATCACTGTAGGCGGCAAGCCAGGAAAAGTGCCCCACTTCAGGATATTGTGTATATCCGGGATGCGCACCCGCTCTGGTCAGCGCTTCCAACATAGAGAGCGCCTGGTTTGGATTCACACCCGGATCTTCAGCACCGTGAAATATCCAGATAGGAATATGTTTGATTGATGCTGCGATGGAGACATCTCCTTCCCCACAAACTGGAACTGCTGCAGCAAACAAATGAGGGTATCGGGCCAACGCGTCATATGTGCCAGCACCTCCACTGGAGAGCCCGGTAATGTAAATCCTGTCTTTATCAATTGGCAGGTTCTTCACCAACTCATCAATCAGGCCGATGAGAAGTTTCATAGGTTTGGAAGGTTCCGTAGCCATCGACAATGGAGTAGCATCACCAACTTCCTTGAAATGCGCCCATTCACTATCAGCCGGACATTGCGGTGCGATGACATACGCTGGATGAAGTTTCATATTCTGGTCAGTTGCAAAATTCAACACGCCCCATTTCAATTGAGCTTCGTTGTCGTTGCCCCGCTCACCGGAGCCATGCAGGAATATGACCAATGGATATTTCCGGGAAGTGTTATAATCCGATTCAAGAAACCGGTAGAGGAGCGAATCTCCTTTTTCATTGGTGTATTTGCGGTAGTGGAAAGGTGAGACCTGCGAATACCCTTTCTGTACAATGAGGCAACAAAAAAGAATGGATAGTATCTTGAAATATTTCATTTTCTAAAAGTTATGATGGCCATCTTGATGGAAAATGAATGGCTACCTATTTTTTTCGTCCAACAAAACGTATCACTGAACCTGTCCCATTATGAAATGACCCTTCGTTTAATTCTATTTCCTTTTCGGTCAATTCAATGATGTCATAATTTGCAAAGTCCGACTTTATTTCGTCGATAGAAAATAGCATAGCTATATCCTTTGGCCCACCTACTTGTTCGTTCCGGGCAATATACTCCAGGTGTTTTTTACTGAAGGCCTCAAAAATAATCCAACCACCCTTACGCACATAGTTGTCGAGAGTCCTGTGATACATCGATTTGATGTCTGCAGGAAAGTGTGCATAAATAAGGGCTATGACATCAAATTGCCCCTCAGCATAATCCAATGTTTGCAATTCACCTACCTGGTAGTCTATCGTGACTTTATGAACTTCTGCAAGCTGAAGTGCCTTCCTTTTTCCTTCGGTACTGATATCAAAAGCTGAAACATCCCATCCAAGCCCGGCAGCAAAAACGGCGTTGCGCCCTTCACCTT
Source organism: Saprospiraceae bacterium (assembly GCA_017995875.1). The sequence continues at coordinate 2,227 of JAGOIB010000070.1, read as the reverse complement.
CCGCCGGAAACAGTATTGTTCCCACCGGCAATTTTTCTAATTGTTCTTTTAAATAGTTGTTGGGCTCCTCACCATACGCAAACTCGTCTGTGCGATATCTTTCATCCCATCGATCCTTCCAGGCATTATCCATATTCTCTTTGTCTTTCTATTTTATATAATTGGTATCATTGTATATCTCTCTAAGCAACCATGCATTAAAGGGAGAATTAACAACAGCCAGGGCATTCAACCATTAATGCAGCGAAGACCATATCAGCCATAAGAGCACAACCCGGGCTATCATAACCGGAGGCCCAAACGGCAGTGCGAAGCCAATATAGAAAAATAATTCGAGTGGGATGATCGCCAGCGAGAGTACTGCACTTCCTTTATCTCCATTCCATACGCCCCAACCACAAACGCATTCCAGTGCACAGACCACGAAAAATCCGGTGAGCAAAGGAAGACTCGTATAGATGCCGAACCTTTCAAATGGTCCATGACCATAGGTTGGAAATCCCATAAAGGTGGCAATAGTATTGTGCTTCATGAAATACCAGATCCCATAGATACCGGGCAGACCAAACCCAAGTCCTGAGATCCATAAGCTTATAGAAGCGGCTTTCAGCATAGGGCAGGATAATTTAGAAAACACCAATATCCAATATCTAAATTACGGATTTACGCAGCAAGTATCAACTTAAAATAATGTCGTACGTTTTAATCCTCTGAAATAAATTCGAGAAAATTCTTAACAGGTTTATAATTCAACATCCTCTTTGCCTTGTCTATAGAATAAACCCTGTCGATGGACTCCGGGAATGTCCACTTATTCTTTTTATAAATGGTGCTGGCCATAGGGTAATATTTCAAGATGACTGCTTTAGGATTTGTTTTGAGATTTTTTAAATCTGATTTTTTGAACGGTGTATCGTTGGAGATGTTGAAAATCTCAAAAGCCTTAAATCGTTTATGCAAAGCTAACCAATGTGCTTCAGCTCCATCCCTTTCATCCAGTCCGCGGTAAAGCCTGTAATTGGCGATTGCATTCTTTGATTCGTCCATGAATCTTGAAACCCTGAGGACACATCCGTTTAAATTTTCCTTATCAAAGTAATCTCTGCAAAGGTTCTCAGCTGTCCACTTGGTGATATCATAAATGTCTCTTGGAGAAGCTGTAAGTTTTTCATCAACCCATACTGCAGTGTTTTTATTTTCCATGGAGCTACCATAAATGGAAGTTGTACTTGTGTAGATGAAAGACTTTATCCCGTATTTAACCGATGCTTCTAACAGGTTTAGTGTTCCTAAAATATTTGTTTCTATAAAGTCAATTCTTGGGACATTGATATCCATATGTCTTCCATGCATGGCAGCTGTGTGGATAACATAATCTACCTTATGGATTATTTTAGCAATATCCTTTTTTTCCCTGATGTCGGCAAGCACGTCCGTTGTCCTTGACTTCAATAAATCAATACCGATACATTCAATTCCCTTTTCTCTTAACAACTCAACGATTACCTTTCCCAGTCGTCCGCTCGAGCCTGTAACTAATACTCTCATTTGTTATTCCATTTTTAAAACAAAAATGCGCTACCACTTGCAGATACCTAAAACTCTCCCAAGTATCACCGCACCAATCCGTCCCGAGGAGATCGTCAACACCAACCGAATCTCCTCCAGTTTACCAGAACCCCCGAGGGCACAACGATTAATGTGGTCGACCGTCAGTGGAATTATCTTTCAACTATGAAGTGTCCAATAAACCCCCCCTGACTATTGACAACTACATGTGGATCACCTTTCCTTCCACCGCCATCTCGAATGGAAAATCGTAACCTGTTTTTGCTTGTAAATCGGCATACATTTCATCCAACTGCTTATCCGAATGCAGGGGATCATGATGCATAAGCAACATATGATTCACTTTTGTCAGGGCGGCAAACTGCAACGCATCTTCCATCGAACTATGCCCCCACCCTCTCCTTGCGATATATTCTTCGTTGGTATACTGCGCGTCGTGCAATAGAACATCTGCTCCTGATGCAAGATCACTGCCGGATAACCAATTGATATCATGCTGTAAGCCACCTCGTCCGAGCGCAGGCTCATGATCCGGTATATAGGTCAATACACCACGACGTGTCTCTACACGAAAACCAATGGTTGGGCCGGGATGGATAATATAATTTGATTGAATCGAAAACGGTCCTACCGTGAAGTTGCTGTTTTCGATCTCGTG
>JAGOIB010000007.1:20897-38418 GCA_017995875.1 Saprospiraceae bacterium | reverse complement strand
CTAACTACTTTCATTGCTTCAAAATATAATGAGAATTTTGGCCCCGGTGTATACACCGGGGTTTTTTATGTTGCGGATGAGCAGTTCGAAACATTTTCCACTATCAAATCGATATAAAACCCAATCGCCGTTGGATGGAGCGGTGCATTGAGCGGAGTCGAAATGTTCTCTCCTCCAACCACTCCAACATTGACCTGACTTTATTGTTATAACTTGCAGTCCGCCTCTGCTTAAGAAGATAATGTCATTTTTTAACGCCAAAAATTTTAAACATGAATAAAGCATTCAGAGGGCTCTTAGCCGGTTACGGTGCCTACAAACTAGGTGGCGGATGTCTTGGTACTGTTGTTGTATTTGTTATCATATATGTTTTATTGGGTCATTGTTAGAAAATCCAGGCTTTGGTACATAAACTGAGTATTGGCATCATTGGAGCAGGTGGTTTCGCCACCTTTGCCGCAAAAGCATTTTTAAAAGTAGATGGGATTCGCATTCACGCCGTCTGTGATGTAGACTACACTAATGCAACGATGTTAGCCATTGAGCTCAATGCCCTTGTATACTCATCGTATGAAGAGATGTTGCAGGATGCAGCTATTGATCTCGTCTACATAGCCACACCTCCTTATTTACATTATACCCAATCCAAATTGGCATTGTTTGCGGGAAAACATGTACTATGCGAGAAGCCGGCTGCCCTCAAGACAAGTGAAGCTGAAGAGCTTGCAGCATATGCCCGTTCTAAAAATTTACTTTATGCTGTCAATCTGATGCAGCGGTACAATCCGTTGTATGCTGTCGTCAAGACGATCATTGAGGAAAAGTGGCTGGGGGATTTTGTGCATGGTTTTTTTGAAAACTATGCAAGCGATGAGAAATTAATCCCGGAACATTGGTTTTGGGACGAAGAGAAAAGTGGTGGCATCTTTATAGAGCATGGTGTTCATTTCTTCGATATGTTTTCGGGCTGGTTTGGTCGCGGCCAATTAGTTCATGCGATGGAAATTCAGCGTGATTATCCTGGCAGAAAAATAATGGACAGGGTGCAGGCAATCGTTCTCTATCAAAACAGTCCCGTCAATTTTTACCATGGATTTAATCAACCGAAAGTACTGGACCGGCAGGAATTGCGATTGCAGTTTGATAGAGGCGACATTACCCTGTATGAATGGGTTCCGGTGAAGATCCGTTTGCATGGGTTATTGACCTATGCTCAAGTGGAGAAGATAATGGAACAATTTCCCGGTGCCAGCATTGACATGCAAAGTGATCCGGCCTTGCCGGAATTGCATGTCCGTGGAAAATTCAGAGATATCGCTTACAATGCGTTGGTGACGATTACAGCAGGTGATATTACAGACAAAATGGAGAGGTATGAGCAACTAGTGATATCGATGATCAGTGATCAGTGGGCGTGGATTCGCGATCATACGCACACGAGGGTGATTGATGATACCAATGCTGTGGAATCGTTGAGGATTGCGGAAGAAGCGACCAATAAAGCCTCAAGGTTCTAAAAAAGTGTGCCACACTTAAGTGTGCCACACTATTATAACTATTTGAATGTGATCTTGTTATAGAGATTCTAACCCCCAAAAACAAGGTATTTTTATATATAAAAATAGTGTGCCACATCTAAGTGTGCCACACTATTATAACTATTTGAATGCGAGTTTGTTGTAAGCTATCTGACATCCCAAAATCAAGCCAGTTTCAGACAATTAATCATTCTAAAAAAAAGTGTGCCACACCTAAGTGTGCCACACTGTTATAACTATTTGAATGTTAAATTGTTATAAGGATTATGACATCCCAAAATCAAGGCGATTTCAGGCAATTCTTAGGATAAAAAAAAGTGTGCCACACCTAGGTGTGCCACACTGTTATAATTAATTGATTTTAAGTGGCTTAGAAAGGGTATTGCCTCACTTCCGAATACTTGTTTTTTCGCCTTACCTCGCAATCACCAAGCGCTGACGGAACATCTTTGATCCCGATATACCTTCTATTAAATATATGCCAGCAGGAATCGACCTCACGTCAATCGTTTTCTCCTCTTTCCAGCTTCTGATTACTCGTCCATCCAGGCTACGCAATTGGATACTGAATCCTGTGATATCCTCTATATCGATATACACCTGCTCATTGGCCGGGTTTGGATACAAACGAACGTCAGTATTGATAAGTGTAATGGTTCCAACCGTATTATCAAGAACCTCTACACCGTCCAGGAAGAACGTGCATCCATTAGCATCAATAACCCCTGGATAATATATACCGGCCACAAGGCCTGTAACATCTTCTGTCGTAGAAAGTACATTTCCAAATGCATCAAGCCATATAAACGAGTAATCCGATGTACCGCCTATAGGTGAGATGAATATTGATCCCTGTGTCGAATCTGTAACATGTATGATCTGATCAACCGCTATGTACAAAGAATCAGGAGAGACAATATCAAATGATAGATTGGCCACACAGTTTTGTCCTATGTCTGTAATCGTAACGATGTATGTGCCTTCACAAAGGAGACTAATATTATTTGTTGTATCTCCTGTATTCCAGGCATAGGTAATCGGTCCGACACCTCCGATAAGCGCTACGCTGGCACTACCATCGCAGAATGTATAACACGAGGGATCTAAATAAGCGGCTTCTATACTACCCAGACAAGAAAAAGAATCTACGACAATACTTCCAATTATTTCGCATCCGGCACCATCCGTAACAGTGACTGAATACGTTGCTGGTGTCAGATTGATGATCAATGAATCAGTACTACCATTACTCCAGTTGTACGTATACGGCGGAGTGCCTCCAACAGGAGCTACCCACGCTGAACCGTCATTGGCATCTGGAGAAGTCTCAGCTGTACTTCCTGCATTAGTCAATATTTCGGAAGGTTGTGTAATAGCGTACTCACCGGTTGCGGTACATCCTGCGCCATCTACTGCTGTCACAGTATATGAGCCTGCGCAAAGACTGTCAACAAATGGTACAGTGGTTCCATCTCCCCATACATAGGTGATAGGAGCAACCGCATTGATCAGGCTGACTTCGATACTTCCATCACAACTTCCAAAGCAGTTATTTTGCGTAATGAGACTTACCAGTTGACATGTAAAGGCATTTACCGTCACTGATTGTATGGCGGCACATGCCTGTGCATCTGTTACAACAACCGTATAAACACCTTCAGGCAAATTGATGATGAGTGAGTCTGTTGCGCCATTGTTCCATAAATAAGTATATGGAGGCAATCCACCTGTGGGTGCAGCCCATGCAGTACCATCGTTAGCACCCGCAGCAGTTTCATCAGTAGCACCCGCATTGACAACAATCTCCGGTGACTGGGATACAGTATAAGGGCCGCCATTCACAGAGCAGCCATTAGCATCAAGGATGGTCACGAAATAATCTCCTGCACATAATCCAAATGCATCTTCACTTGACAATCCATTGCTCCAGATGTAGATGTACGGCGCCGATCCGCCTGTAACGGTCAGATCTATCTCCCCATCACAGGCACCAAAACAAGTAGCATCAAGGATGTCAACATCCAGTGTGATTGCCGGACAACCGAAAGCGCCTACAATCACGCTCTGTAAGGCAAAACAATCTTCACTGTCCGTCACCGTTACGGTGTATAACCCTGGCGCAAGATTAGTTATCGTTTGTGTAGTACCTCCATTGCTCCACTCAAATGAATAGGGTGGGCTTCCACCAAATGCAGAAGAAGTAGCAGTGCCATCATTGCCATCTACAGAGGTTTCATCGGTTGCACTGGCATTTGGATTGATAGGGCCTACATTGGTGATCGTCACACTACCTGTGGCAGAACTTCCATTTGCATCTGTAACGGTCACTATGTAAGTACCCGCATCAAGGAATGAAATCGAGGGTGATGTTTCAGTCGTATTCCATAAGTATTCATAAGGTTCCACACCACCTGTCGCTTCAGCACTTGCACTTCCATTTGGTTGACAGGTTGATGTGCTGTTTTGTCCTGTCACTGTGACCTCAACAGGAAGATCGAGCGACAACCTGTAAACTGTACCTGGAGCTGGTGTGCCATCAATCGTTTCAACAGCTGCACTCAAAAAAGGTGCATCGATTGAACCGGCAAAAAAATGCGGATTATAAATTTCATCTGTATTCGGGTCAATGTCAGTTGTTCCCATATAGATACCAAATCCCCCATAAAAAAGGTCAGGGTTATTAATATTGTTACTGCCAAAATGGAATTCGATCCTGTTAATTCCCTCATACAACCATAACTGAAAATTGATAAACATATCAAGGGTATTTTCAGTATTAAGCTCTTCAAAAGAACCTGCATTTTTCCATTCAATTTTACAGATTCGGCTTCCGGGAGATCCCTCGACTTTATAACTAAGCGGTGAAACGGAAGTGCCATCGATATCCCCTCTGTCAATAAGGTCCATTTCAAAAGGGAGTACCCCGGTCAAAATATCCGGATCAGAGGTAGGTGCGGCAAGAAAGCTTCCTGATCCGACAAATTGAAGGGCGGTCACAGCGTTCCCATTAATTTCAAATGCGAACCCGATTGGCACTACATATTCCGGATCATCCCATAGCTCACCACCGTTGATAGAAGTTGCTCCGGTGAGGTCATTGTATGGCTCATCAAGTGTGGTCAGCGTATAAAGAAAAACACTCCTTGAGGGAGAATGATTTCCGGGAAAATGCCAATTGTCTTTTTGAGCATGCGACTGTGAAGTTAGGAGGGAGATTGAGAATGTTGCCAATAAAGCAAATAGGTATACTTTTTTCATAAGCATTCGGATGATTTAAATACGGTTTCTAATAGGTTATTCATTCATGCATGAGCAAAGATAAATCTTTCTTTGCCCTTGCTATGATAGCTCACGACAAGGTAGCCTAAAAGTACTTTGGCAGGTACAGGGAAGGGAATATTTAATAAAATTTTAATGCACGCTGGAAAAGGATTTTCCAGTTAACATCAGCAAATGCAATGAAGGAGATTGATTTTGTGTGTTTATGCAGCAGATGTTTTCTTTAACTGCAGCTTGGCTACTTTGGGATCAACATGGACGGTGTCATGTTCAAAGTCGAGTTTCATGCGCCATTTCTGCATAGTGGCTGCACCAATGACGGCCTCTTCGCTGAGTCCGGGCACAACCAGGAATTCATCTGATAAGAGAACATCTTCCAGATAGAAATCTAATCTTACAGCTTCTTCGATTTCAATGAAGTGACCTTCAGCTGCTGTATACAGGTTACGCACCCAACCTAATTTCACGGGGGCCTCTAACTTTTCCAGGAAATCCGGATTGATACATGAGAGATTTGCTCCACTGTCAAAGAGTGAAAGCAAACGCGTTTCTCCTTTAGAGCCGCCAAATAGGATAGGAAGTTTAATAACTGACATCACAGGACATTTTTTCAAAGATAGGGTGAAGCGAAGAAACTATCCGTTTGGTAAACGTTTAAATACGGATAATCTTTGGAGCTCCAAAAAGTACTGGAACTGTCAAGAGCTAAAATCCCCTGATTGCGGTATTTCAAGTGCCTGAAGTGATGCGGTAATTTTGAGAGCATGAAATACAAGGAATTATTTTTCATCGTCTTTTTACTACTTCCTGCCATAGCCTTCAAGGCACAAGCAGATAGTGTAGTAGTTACAGGTCAAATGCGAGTCACAGGACGCCTGCGGGTCGGAGATAATAATGCTGCCGCCGTTAAAGGCAACATTCGCTGGAATGATACCACCAATGACTTTGAAGGATTCAATGGAGTAGAATGGCTAAGCCTCACGGCCACCGCTGCAAGCAATGACCTTGATGGATCCGTTCAGGGACTAGGGGCATTAAAAAATTATGTGCCCGCCACTTCATCTGATGGCACTGCCAGCGATGTCTTTGGTTGTTCGGTTGCAATCTCCGGCGATTACGCAATTATCGGCGCTCGTTCGGCAGAGAATGCAAGCAACATTGGTACGGGTGCAGCTTACATTTTTAAACGAAGCGGACAACAATGGGTGCAGCATCAAAAGCTATTGGCGAGTGATGGAGCACTCGATGATTTCTTTGGTGTCTCCGTTGATATCTCCGGAAACTATGCGATCGTTGGCGCATCATTGGATGATGATAATGGAACCAATTCAGGATCTGCTTACATCTTTAAACTCACCGGCACTACCTGGAGCGAATTTGATAAGATTACTGCATCAGATGCAGCAGATGGCGATGTATTCGGAAGCCCGGTAGCCATCTCTGGATTGAAAGCCGTTGTCGGAGCCTCAGGCAATGATGATGTTGGCAGTAACTCTGGGTCGGCTTATGTTTTTAATGAAGGACCGTCAGCCTGGACAGAAGCACAAAAGTTGACAGCATCCAATGCAGCCACACTTGCACGATTTGGAACATCATTGGATATCACGACAGATCGGTTGATTGTAGGAGCCTACCCCGGAGGATTAACAACCGGAGCTGCCTATGTTTTCTTTTTCAATGGATCAGTTTGGAGCGAGCAGGCTATCTTGAATCCTCCCTTGCCATCCTATTTCGGTTATGGTGTCAGTGTAACTTTGAACAATGACTTTGCCGTGGTGGGCTCAAATTTGGATACCTCGTTTGCCATTGCCTCTGCTTTTATATTTAAACGGAATGGCACAACATGGCCATTACAGAAAGAATATAACGGGGAGAATTATAGCAATTTTGGAATACGTGTAAACCTTCAAGGCCAATACCTTTTAGTAAGTGCAACGAGTGAAGCTTCCATCACAGGATGTACTGGATCCCCGCTCTTAAACGCAGGCCGCGTCTATGTATTTAAAAATTCAAACGGTGTCTGGTATGAACATTTGATCATTTCAGACCCATTAGCAGCTAATGGAAATCTCTTTGGTATAGGAATTGGTGTCAGCGGTAATGACATTGTGATTGGCTCACAGACAGCCGATCCAAATGGAGTTTCTAATCAGGGTGCATCCATGTTTGCAAGAATTGAATGATCAGTGTTTCTGTTTTGAGTAAGCTCATTACATTGCCTCCTACACCAACTAAAGATTCAACACATCATTTTTGGTCGTCATCACTACCCGCACTACTTCATCAATTAATGGTTGACCAACTTGCAATTCATGCAAAGTGCTTACCAGATGTTCTGCTACTGTATTGAAATGCAATTCTGTAAGATGCATATGTTGATGTGCATCCCTGAGTGATTTGCCGGAGTAGGGAAGGGGAGCACCAAACGCGAAGGCCATGAATGCCTTTAATTTCCCTGACTGCTTTTGTATGTCGATGTGCCTGAAGAAATGATTGACCCGATCATCGGCAATTACTTTTGCATAAAAGATATCCACCGCAGCATTAACAGCTGGCATGCCGCCAATGCGATTGAATAGGGTCGTGGCTTGTGTTGCTTCCATGATTTTGTTTTTTAGATGTTGAAGGAATATTTTAGGTAGAATAATTTATTTATCATACAGCATTGAATCCAGCTTGCGATTGAGGTCTTCCAGCCTGGACTGTTGTTCCTGTATACCCTTGATACCGATGACTGTCAGCTGATCATAACTGACACCATATTGACCATTGTTGTAGCTGACAGCTTCCGGAAACAAAGGTTCAAGCTCCTGCGCTATCACCCCTATATCTTTTCTGGATGCAGGATCATGAATGAAACTATAGGAGGTTAGCCGAACCTTATTGATGTTTTCCATCACCGAACCAATCCCCCGAATATTCTCTTTCAGATTTCTATCGGATACAGCTATCCAGTCTCCGCCATTGTCATAAGAGAAATACGCAAGGAGATCTGTGTTTTTCCAAAAGTTAACTACACCAGTTGACGTAGGACTTATCCACCACGTTCCAAAATCACGCTTGACGCCCAATCCAAACTCAGTCGTTTTTACAGTAAGTACACCATCCGGATTTGAAGTTCCAACGCCTACCTTTCCGCCACTTGGATTGATATAGGTTTCTTCATCCGAATTGTGGTTGATATATAAAGGAGTATTACTGTCTATTTCATTACCATCAAAGAACAGCGTTTGTGTGGAAGGAGACGTAATCATAACAGGTGCTTCCGAACCATTGTTCTCGGTGACTCTTTTCAATCGAAGCGTAGAATTAAGTTGCCCGGTATTTGGACTGAAACACAACAGATCATCGCCTGTCTGCCAAGATGCATTGCTGGCACCGATGTACCAGTCATTCATCCCATCAAGAGGATTTCTCAATTGTACCTGATACAAAGAACCATTGATATTGAATCGCTCACTAAGCGGAGCACCGCCTATACTTACTTTTCCACCACCAGATCCCATAAATACATCCCCGCCTGCAAACCATGTGTTTCCGCCTCCGGTCTGGATATACAATGTAGATGGTGCCCCATTGAGTCTCGCCATAATTTCATTCTGATCCATGATGAGATTGTTGCCGGTCTTGGTTCCCAACATCAGATATCCATCAAGCGTATTGGAAGCATCTTCTCCGCCATCAACATGCAACCGGGTGACTGGCGAGGTTGTACCTATACCTACCAATCCATCCTCACTGATATGCAGTACATGATCACCCAGGGTTGCAAAGTTGTCAGTGCCTGTCAGAATTTTAAAATTACCATCCCAGTTCTCGATTTTCCAGTCTCTTGCGTTGGAGTCGTCATCTCCTCGAATAAACTCAATGCCAACCCTGTTGTTAGATGCTGTAGAAGAGTGAACTCTTAAATACTGTTCTCCATTGCCATAGATTTCCAATGGCCGTACCGGTGTGGTGGTATTGATTCCTACCCGCTGTTGTCCATAGGAGACAATGAATACACTCACCATAAGAATAGTTGTTAAAATAGTTTTGATATGCATGATATTGAGATGATTGAAGGTGGAATGGAAGTATTGGGTGTTATGCCAATTTGAATATTTCATTTCGCTCTATTTTGTTTTTGAAGCAAGAAGTATATTGATCTCCTTCTCCAGGGCATCGATTTGTTTTTCCTGTTCCTGTAGTGCTTTTAAAATAAGTACCGAGAGCTTAGAATACGCGACGGTATAATTTCCTTCATTGATATTGACTACTTCTGGAAACTCCGTTTCGATTTCCTGTGCAATGACACCAATGTGTGGCGTATGCTTTTCATCATGTTTGAAAGCATAGGAGTATACATTTATGCGGTTGATCTTTTCTATCACGCTCGGCAGATCCTGGATATTTTCTTTTAACCTGCGATCAGAAATGGTGATCCAGTTGCCACTGGCGCCATTGACATAGGCAAGCGTCCAGTTTGCTTTGACAAATGCCAGGTAATCATACGCAGGCAATGGATTGATGTCCCAGGCAGTTGTGCCTCGTTGGATTCGCAATGCATACTCATCATCTTGTGTATTTACAAGTAGAGTGCAGCTTGGATCATCACTTCCTATTCCAACCCGGCCACCACTGGGATTGATGTACGTGTTTTGATCTGAATTGTGATTGATGTATAAGGGTTCCAATTTTGTATCAATCTCATTTCCATCCATCAGCAATACCTGCGTTTCACTTGATCGGATGATGACCGGCGCGACTACGCCTCCATTGTTAGTTACATCCATCAGGCGAAGGACAGAGGCGTCAGATGTCTGATTGGGACTGAAAAGTAATTGATTGTCGCTGGTCGTCCACGATGTATTACTTGCACCGATGTACCAATCATTAGCACCGCCCCCGGAATTTTTGAGGTTCATTTGAAAGTCCGTATCTTCTATGGTAAGTCTGGAAGAAGCAGAGGATGTTCCTATTCCGAGATTTCCACTTGCATCTCCTATATACGTATGTCCTCCGCCATTTCCAATGTAGGTGTCCCCATCGTGCGATTGAAGGGTAATGGAATTTGCATTGTCGTTGTTGCGACTGATGATCTCATTCGGATCCATGACGAGGTTAGTCGCTGTTTTAGTACCAAGTAGTAAGTAACCATCGCCGGTGTTTGAGGCTTCAAGTCCACCATCAATATGCAATCGGGATGTTGGTACTGTGGTGCCTATGCCAATATCACCTGTAGCATCCATGCGCCACAATTCCTCTCCGGTAGTTTCAAAATTGTCCGTGCCGGTCATGATCTTGAAATCACCAATGTCATTGGTTAGTTTATAATCCCTTGCCTCAGAAGCCGCTCCCCCTTGTACCAGTTCCAGGATGGCCTGTCCTCCAAACGCAAGTGTTTTTTGAATCCTGACATGTTGATTTGCACTTCCGTATACCTCCAGGTTTCTGACTGGTGTTGTGGTATTGATACCTACATTTTGTTGGGCCTGACAGATACTTGCAAACAGGAGGAAGATCGACAAGAGATAATATGAATGTTGAGTGAATTTCATAAAGCAATTAGTTTGTGTGATTGAAAATGACATTTAAATAATTGTACCTTTTTCAGTTTGACCCTGTTGTTCCTTTATCGGTTGTAACTGTTTTTTCAAGTGCTTTAAACCTCGCCACTTTTTCTTTCAGTTGCTCGATGAGTACTTGTTGTTCTTGAATTGCTTTGATACCAATCGCAGCCAACTGTGAATATGAAACACCATATTGCCCTTCATTCTGACTCACGATTTCAGGAAAGAGGGGTTCCGCTTCCTGCGCCATGATGCCTGTCATGGTCTGTTGGTTCGTATCATTCCGCATGGTATAATTGTACACACTGAGTTGCTTTAGTTTATCGATAACCGGTGGCATAGGTGTAATATGATCCTTCGCATCACGATCTGATATGTTCGTCCATTGACCAGAAACTCCATCGACCGTAGCGATGGCAGCATTCACATTATTGTAATAGAAAGTGAGGTCCCCATCGCCAACAGGGGAGGGGTTGAAGTGCCACTTGGCATTGCCGTTTTGAAGCGTCATTACATTTCCACTGGCGGTATTGACATGAAGCATTGCCTGTGGATTGGTCGTACCGATGCCAACCTTCCCTCCGGTTGGATTGATATACGTTTCTTCATCTGTGTTGTAATTGATAAAAAGCGGTGTTCCACGTGTATCGATTTCATTGCCATCCAACAGGAGTGTGTGATCATCCGTGGTGTGAATCATCACAGGGGCCATATTGCCATCATTGTCACTGACATTCAGCAGACGTAAGACTGCATCTGCTGAATTGCTGGTAGGGCTAAACAGTAATTGATTTCCACCAGCTTGCCAGTCATCATTGCTTGCACCGATATGCCAGTGATTGGCATCATCCGTATCGTTATCAATGTCAAGCTGGAAATTATCATCGACTATTGTGAGCGGTGCACTGATATCCGTAGTCCCAACGCCAACACCTCCGCTGCCTAATGCCATATACGTATTACCTCCATTAAGCCCGAATGATGTGTTGCCTCCATTCGCCTGGAGATACAAGGGTGCAGGAGCGCCATTGTTTAAAGCCTGAAATTGCGCATTGTCAAAAGCCAGATTATATGAAGCGGGATTTCCGATTTTCATATAACCATGACCACCAAAAGCAATCTGTGATCCACCATCAATGTGTAGTTTACTACCTGGAGAAACAGTACCAATACCTGTTTCCTGGAATGAGTTGATCCGCAATGCTTCTGTAGCCGGGCCGGTAAAGTTGTTATCACCATACAGTATTTTGAAGACCCCACCATCATTGACAATTCGCCAATCAGTAGCAGATGCATTTCCCAGGCCTCTCACTAATTCAAGGCCTGCCTCAGCCCCAAAACCGGTGCTGGACGTATGTACACGAACGTGTTGATCACCTGAGCCTACAACATCAAGCGTGCGAAACGGTGTAGTCGTGTTGATACCCATGCGCTGCTGTCCAACGAGTAAAAGGCCCTGGGTGGTAAGTATCATTGTGAGAATAAATCTGGAGGCCATCTTTTTTTTTTCTGCAAATGAAAAGCAAACCGGAAATTTGTAGTCGGACCAATTGAAATTCGAACGATTCAGTTTAATGTCCGGTACCTTTTTATTGAAATGCTGGATTTAGGGTATGAATTTCTCCTGCATGACTTCCCTTTTACTGAATATTCAATGAACATAACCGGATATCAATAGAAACCGCATGGCATCTTTGCCGGTCGAATTGCAAGGACGCATCTTTGGGAATTGGAATATCTATGCTAAGCTTGGGAAAGTATAAAGGGTTGACCCGAAATGGTATTTCCAATATCAAACCAATACAACCACCTGTCAAACCAAAGGCTTATTATGCCAAAGGGCATACTTTGGTTCATCCGGGAAAGTCGTAATTTACTTTGATCTCTATGCGATGGTTGCTTTCATATATCCTGCATTGGACATCCTTATGGATGGTGGCGGTCATGTGCTTCATTCTGCCATTCCACTCATTGGCACAGACGGAGACCATCCGGTTTAAACGCCTGAGTGATGAAGAAGGACTTCCTAATAATCTTTTTAAGGAAGTCATGCAGGACAAACAGGGCATCTATTGGATGGCGGGTCTTGATGGCCTGGCCAGTTTTGATGGGTATGAAGTCAAGGCATTCAGGCACAGCCACATGGATTCAACTTCGCTTTCGGGTAATAATATCACTTCCATATATGAGGATGTAAAAGGCCGGCTTTGGATCGGGTTGCTTGGTCTGGGACTAAATGTTTCCAATACAGCAAAGACCAGTTTTCGAAGCGTGCCTCTTCCTATTACTCCAAAGGAATTACAGACAGTGGCTATTAATGACATTACTCAAGACGCGCAAGGAAGGATGTGGATAGCTTCGGATGCCGGATTATTTTTTATTCACGAGGAAGATGAAGGATTTATTACTGAATTGTATAGTGATTCATTAGCCTATGCCACGGACATGACCGTCTTTGAAAAGCCAGAAGTACTTTATACGGATGCGAATGGTAAGATATGGATCGGCACTTCTTCCGGACTCTGTATGATTGATCCAAAACAGCACAAGACGTATTATCCTGAGGATTTTCAAGGGCTACCGACACAATCTATTCATGATATTGAATTGGATAGGGAAAATCGTTTGTGGGTTAGTTGTGGGGGAGAGGGCCCGAGACTTTATTTCACTTCCTCTATCACTGCCATGCATTTCACACCTTTGACGAACATCCCGTTTTCATCTGCGAGAGGGGATTTGCATTTCACCTTCGATTTAGACAACAGGCTATGGGCATTAGTATTTGGGGATCAGGCATATGGTTTTGATTTCCGGGATTCATCCTTATTTCTCCAGAGCAATATCAATAGTGAAATCCGGCATGAACGCTTTTTTAGAAAACCGTTTGTCGATAATTCAGGCGACACCTGGCTGCCATGTGAAGGTTTCTACATTTATCCATATCCTAAAGGTTTCAGAACCTACACACATCCATATGCATTTCATCAATCAAACACATGCATTTATGGTGCAGATGATTTTCTTTGGATAGCCTACAGGGAAAGGGGTTTGGTTCATATAGATCAAGAGTCCGGTAATACAATACTTTTCTCTTCAACGGAATCACCGGATCATCAAATACCGGTGGATCATATTCAGGATTTGTTGAAGGTCAGGAGTGGCAATATGATCATTGTAGGTTTTGGTAACATCGCTGTGATGGCTCCTGACAATACCATTATCACGAGTTACAAAGTAGGAGGAACGAACAGGGCTGCCTTTGAAGATTCACAAGGAAGGATATGGATAGGAGGGTATAGTGGATTGCACCTCTTTTCGGAGACGAAAGGTGTCATCAAGACCTATAGAGTGCCTTCCCAAAATGCAAATCAAGGCCAGTTTGTCCAGACAATCGTGGAGGACAGGCATGGAAATATTTGGTTTGCCAGTGATCTCAATGGCTTGTCCATGCTTAATCCTGTAACAGACGCTATTCGTCAGTTTATGCCCGTCAAGGGCGATCTCCATTCGCTTCCAAGTATAAGCGTGCTTGATATCGCAGTTGATCAGAATGGCATATTATGGCTTGCTACGGATGCGGCGCTTGTCAGGTTTGATCCCGAAAATGTATCGATGACATCGTATGATCGCAGTGATGGTTTGGCCAATGACTACATTTCAGCAGTGGTATGTGTTCCCAATGGTTTGGTATGGGTCTCAACACATGAGGGTATATCCTCGTTTGATCCTGCAAGCGGGCATTTTGTCAATTATTCGAAAGGAGATGGATTGGCCAATTTTAGTTTTTATAACCGAAGTAAATATTATTCGGATGATGGATTGATATATTTCGGCGGAAAAAACGGAGTGGATTATTTTAATCCTTCCAGTTTACGTGTCAATCCAACATCGCCGCGAATGGTATTGACGTCCCTTGCCGTCAATACGGATCAGCGGATGTATGATGCTTTCTTGTCCAATGCATCCGATGCATTGGATCTTTCATATAACGATGACCTGCTCGAAATACAAATCACCGGAATCCACTATGCAGACCAGGATGAAGTAAGGTATATGTATAAGATGGAAGGAATGCAGGATGCATGGATTGACCTTGGTCGTCAGCGTACCATCTTATTTTCGGGATTGCATCCGGGTGAATACGTTTTCAGGGCAAAGGCTGTCAGTGGGGACGGTATTTGGAGTGAACAGGAACTCACCATACCGATCCATATAGCTCCTCCTTTTTACGCCACAGCGTGGTTTAGTGTGATCAGTATTTGTCTTTTACTTGCCATATTGTATGCTGTCGTAAGGTACAGGGAAGGTGCCATCAAGAAGAAAGATAAACTCGAAGCTGAAGTCAACCGAAAAATAGTCGAGCTCGAGCGAAGAGCACTCCAAGCCCAGATGAATCCCCATTTTATTTACAATTCGATGAATTCCATTCAGCAATTTATGATCATGCATGATATGGAAGGGGCAATGAAATACCTTACCAAATTTTCGAGGATACTGCGAACGGTGTTGACGATCTCCGCGCAAAACAGGATTCCACTGGCGGATGAGATTGTGCTGATCAAGGATTATCTCGAGCTGGAGAATATGCGTTTTCCGGACAAATTCACGTATGATATTCATGTATCTCCCGATATCAATATCCATACAGTGGAGATTCCGCCATTCTTTATCCAGCCTCAGGTAGAAAATGCGATCAGGCATGGTTTGTTGAAGAAAACCTCACCCGGCCATCTTCAGATTGAGATAAGGATAAAGGATACACATCTTCATATTGTCGTTGAGGATAACGGAATAGGACGTGAAGCCGCGCGCGAGTTCAAGTTTAAAGATGCGATTGTCAATGAGAGTAAAGGTCTTGCCATCGTAGAGGAAAGATTGTCCCATCTGCATTCACCAAATGGATTTAAACCGTTTAGCATTATTGATTTGTATGACGCGTCCAACCGGCCTGCCGGAACGCGTGTTGAAATTGTATTGCCCATAGATTAAAAAAATAGTTGATTATGCAGCCTATGAAAGCCCTCATTATAGAAGATGAAGAAAGAAGCAGGATCGTTTTGCAAAATCTGCTCGAAACCTATTGTCCTGAAGTGGAAGTGATTGGTTCAGCGGATTCGGTTACATCTGGCATTAATGCTGTGCGAACGTTACAGCCTGAGATCCTTTTTCTGGATGTCCAGATTTCAGGAGGGACAGGGTTTGATGTACTCGACAAATTGCATGATAAGAAGTTGTCTGTTGTATTCACGACGGCATATGACCATTATGCCCTGAAGGCTTTCAAATTTAGCGCCATCGATTATTTGTTGAAACCAATCGATATCGAAGAACTGAAAAGCGCGGTCAAGAAAGTGTCGCAATCCACCAGGCAGGAAGAAGAACAGTATAAGATTCAGAACCTGCTGACGAATATAAAAAACCCGAATGAAGATCCTGTGTTACTGGTATCCACGATGGAAGCTGTAGAATTTGTGCGGATCCGTGATATCGTGCGTTGCGAAGCGCAGGGAGCTTATACGCAGTTGTTCTTAAATGATTCCAGGCCGGTGATGGTGAGCAAGGTCATCAAGGAGTTTGAATACTTGCTTCAGGATTATGGCTTTTACAGGGTACATCAATCGCACCTGATCAATCTAAAGGAAGTGCGTAAATATGTAAAATCAGATAATTATCTGTTGATGCGTGATGGAGCCCAGATACAGTTGGCGAGGAGCCGTAAGGATGATTTTTTCAATGTGTTGCACAAGGTGCAATTGTAGTTAAAATGCGTTATCGGTTTAAACGGCCTGGTGTTTGTTATATTTCCACACCATTCGCTACCTTCATCGCACTTCTCTTCAGCGCCCTGTTGACAATATATACCCCAGTCAATGTTACCAACGAACCGGTAATAATCAGTACTGTCAATGGCTCACCGGTAAAAATACTTCCTGCCAATACCGCTATAATAGGATTAATATAAGCATACACAGAAACCAAACTTGTCGGAAGTTTTTGCAATGCATAGAGGTAGGCGATAAAAGCTATGACTGAACTGACGACAACCAGAAAAAGTATTGCCATCCATGAATACAGTTTTATGTCCACAAGCGGAATCACTTGTCCCGTCGCTGTGGCAATCAATGACAACATGATGCCTGAGATCAACATCTGCCAGCCAATACTATGGTAGGGATTGAAAGACTGCGCATATTCTTTCGTGTAGATCGTACCGTAAGCCCATGCAAGCGATGCGATCAGGCCAAGGAAAATTCCTCCCAGAAAGGAAAAATTGAATAGCTCATGAAGATGTTCATAGAAAACAACACACACGCCGGCAAAACCTATGAAGATGCCAATCCATGCTAATGGTGGAATCTTGTTATTGCCTCTGAGTGCTAAAATGATCACCAGCCATAATGGAAATATCGCCCCCATGATAGCACTGAGGCCAGCCGTTGTAAGTTTCACGCCCCATGTGGCCAGGCCATTGCTGATCATAAAATTGAGTACCGACAGAAAAACGATCGGATACCATTCTTTCCTGCGGGGCAGCTTAGCACCTCTGATCATAAAGTACACCACATAGACTAACCCTGCCAGTATCTGCCGGATGCCAACCATCTGAAACGGAGGCATATACCTGACACCTTCTTTGGTCCCGACCCAGGAGACTCCCCAGACGATACAGACCAGTGCCAGTGCGAGATATGCTTTACGATCAGTGTTGCCCATCAGTTTACGTACTGCAAAGGTGCGGAAAATTGTAAGAACGTAAGAACGTAAGAACGTAAGACCGTGAGAGGTGTGAGAAGGTGAGAGCGTGAGAAAATATATGGAGAATAGCGAAGCCATTCTCCAGGCGCAATCTTTAAGCGTCCGTACGGACGCTTTCGTGTAAGCAAGGTTAACCTTGGGGTCGCACTAGCGTCCGTACGGACGCTTAACGTAATGCCTGCATACCAGCACTCACCTCTAACTACTAACTACTCACTTCTAACTACTCACTTCTAACTCAATACCCTTCCATTCTTAAGATGAACCTACCCAGCACCTCCCAGAAATTACCGGGCAAAGGCTGACGGTATTCGACAAATGTAGGGCCATCTTTTCCCTCTTCTGCTTTGAAATTGAAAACCATATCATGATAATCGGTCAGGGTATCCGTCATAC
>JAGOIB010000007.1:15785-20797 GCA_017995875.1 Saprospiraceae bacterium | reverse complement strand
CTTTGAAATTGAAAACCATATCATGATAATCGGTCAGGGTATCCGTCATACCACCATAACGTAAATCGGTAAGGACGGTCGCTGTATCGCTCTGATAAATCGCAAGGTATCCATCCGAAAACCATCGCAGCGTCGCATAGTCGGGATAAGCGGAATATACCTGGTGTAGCGAATCATTTTTTGGAATGACATTGATATAGTGAAGGTTTGGATCTGAATCGAAAATGGAATACTGGCCGACATAGTATTGCTTTGGATCTTCAGCAACACAAGTCCACAATATATTATTCAGGATCGTTGGACTTGTACGCCAGCGGGTAGCATCTATCTGGCGATGAGCAAGGGCCTTTTCAAATACACTGTCGACATTCAATTTATTGATGACGGTAAAAAGCATATAGGCACTACTGATCCCGA
The DNA here is from genome assembly GCA_017995875.1 of Saprospiraceae bacterium. Next base: position 20,380 of record JAGOIB010000007.1, on the reverse strand, counting down.
TGCCAAGCCAGGCAAAGAATGTCCTGCGCGTTGTGTTGCGCCGAAGCATGGAAAAAATAATCGTACAGATCAGGAAGGGAATAGTGTACGCCGGATCCGCCACGGCGATATTGTTGAATGCCACCCTGTAATTGGTAAACGGAAGAAATAACTGCGTACCAAAGGTCGTGCAACTATCTAGTAATATGTGTGTAATGAACGTCAGGAAGAAAAGCAAATACCATTTTCCAAAACTTTCCTTCGGGCTTTCAAGATCTTTTTGAAGATAATAGGTGTATAATCTCCATCCCAAATAAGCACCCAGTCCAATGGTGAGAACTAATAACCACCATCGCGGGTGGTGATTGACGCTGAATAAGTAATTGAATAAAAATATTAAGCTGATGATCAACGCAACATTTATAACCGATATAAGGATTTTGTAGGGCCATCCTTTATGTCGTTCCGAGTGATAGAGTTTATATACCAGCCCACCAAAAATCAGTGGCGCAATGACCGCAAACAAAATGGAGTGTGTAATCCCGCGATGAAACGCAAGGGCCTCTGTCGGGTTTAGGAAGAAATTGCCAAGCACATCCAGGTCAGGGATGGTTTCACCGATGGCACCCCAGATAAGGGCGCGGTTGCCGATTTTCTTGCCCAGGACAACTTCTCCAATAGCTGCTCCGAGTACGATATGTGTCAATGAATCCATAGTGTGCAAATGTAATGTTAGTTGCGGACGGCTCATCCACTCGCCTGAATGCCTGATAAATTTAATAATTTGCCTCCTCGTTGGGGTTGTGGGCCGTATTTTTGACGTCCCTTGCATTTTTCCTAATCATCAAACGTTATCCTGTTATGAAATATATACTGATTTTACTTTGCACTGCTTCCGGGCTGCTGACAGCACAGCAGACTCCATTTACATGGAAGGAATTTGTGGTTGGCTCCCCGGCTATGTCGATCGTTGTACCAGGCATCCTGATCCCGCAGGAAGGTGGATTGCCTCAGGGAATCGCAGCCTATGTTAAGAATTATGAGGCGTATTATCTCAAGGATGAACCACATGGCATGGTCATCAACCTGATGTATATCACCTATGCAGGTGACATTGTTGCAGACCTTGTAGGTTGTGCCAATGGCACACTTTCTCAATGGGAATCTACCGGCGCCAAGATTGAGGTCCAGACCTTTACAAAACTATTGACAGCCGGCAAAAACAGTATCCTTCAAAAAGGCCTTTTTACGATTGATGGCAAACAAAGCATTTTTACCAACATGGTCATCGGTGATGGACCCACCATGTGGCAAATCGTGATGATCGTGCCTTCGAAAGATGAACCAATGGCCCTTGAGATGAATCGAATGTATGATTCGATCCGCTTCAGGTAATATCAACCAAGATCAAATAAAAAAGGCCCGGATGTCCGGGCCTTTTTATTTAAATCAACTCAATGCACAACGAATAGTTTTCTATCCGTAGTAGTCTTGATTATTTTGGAGCTGGCACATTGGCCGGATTCAGCAGATCATAAAACTGATCAAGCTTAGGAAGAATAAGGATTCTTGTACGGCGATTGATAGCACGTCCTTCCTTTGTATCATTCGATGCCAACGTACTGTATTCACCACGTCCTGCAGCGATAAGGCGGTTTGGATCAATCTTATAATCATTTTGTAATACTCTGATTACGGCTGTTGCGCGTTTAACGCTTAAATCCCAGTTATCCTTTACACATTCAGTGCTGATCGGCACATTGTCCGTATAGCCTTCTACCTGCACTTCAAGATCTGGTCTTTCTTCAATGATCGTTGCGATCTTACCAAGTACTTCTTTAGCTCTGGCGGTCAGGACAGCACTACCGGATTGATAGAGCATCTTGTCAGAAAGGTTGATCATCACGACAGTCTTGTCAATCTTGATTTCAACATCCTGATCTTCGATGCCATCTTTCAATTGAGTCTTGAGATTGGCAGATAAAGCGAGATTGATGCTATCAGCTTTGGTTTTTGCTGCCTGTAGAAGGTGAATGTATTTATCCTTTTCTGCAAGTTGTGAAAGGGTCAGTTTCATATTGTCATTGGCACCTTGTGACATAACGGTTAGGTCACCAACCTGTGTAAGCTGTTTATCACGTTGTTCTTTACAATCTGCCAGTTGTGCTCTCAGGTCTGCCACCTGCTCTTCACGAATACTTTTCTCTGAACGAAGTGCATTCAGGTCAGAGGTACAGGTTGTAAGCCTTGCCATATAATCATTCAGGCTTTCGCCGCATTTTCCAAGCTGCTCATTGGCAGTTTTCAAATCTGTCTGGACGGCTGTAAATTGTTTCTTGCTCACGCATGAAGCCAGGGCTAAAATGGCCATAGCGAACATGCTCAGTTTAATTCGGTTCATTTTTCGGTATTTAGTTTATTAAAATTATACGCTAATTGCTTAAAGGTTAACCACTTAAACAGTAAAAGGTTTACCTTTTCTTTCAAGCTGCAAATTTACGTCTATCTGCCGTAGAAACCATGCTTTCATTGGAAAAAGAAAGGATTAGGCTGAAAGCCCTCAGTGTCAATCAAATAGGCATTGTTGTGGGGGATTGACCTCTGTTTATTATGCCCTTGCAGGACCTGGGTCGTTTAAACAAACATGAAATACAAGGGGTATAAAAACCAATTGCCGGTTTTAATTGTCTGCATTCATCGATTTATGATAGAATGCAGACAATGATTCATCAATTAATACTTTTCCTTTTTTCAGAAAACGATATGCTGTGATGATCGAATCACATTGATTGTCCTCATAGCAACCTATTTGGGTTTGTAGATATGTTGAGTCATTAAGAAATTTGCCATATACTTTAGCCATGCTATAACCATTAGGAGGGTCCTGTTCCGCGTCCTGTTCGGGTTGAGGTATTCCGGCTGCATAAATCGATATGGGTCTAATGAAGTTGGTTTTGTCGATCACAAAAATATTGGTAGATCTATAAGCTTCTGAATAGGTTATCCAATAGGTCAGGCCAAAGGAAGTGGTATTAAAACTGTAGTTTTTTCCATCATACCCGGACCACCATCCTCCATTTAGTTTTATAGCATTCTGGATATGGTTGAGAATGGAATCAGGAAACAAGCTAAGTTTTTTTGATGGACCATCCGATGGAAAATCTTTAGCAACATCGAAGCTGGAAACATTCTTGTATGGAAAGTAATCTTCAAGATGTGTATATTTCAGCCTTATTAAAGGTGGTTGCTTATCCTCTGATATAAGTTGATTGGACGTCAATTTTATATTATCTATCGGGACAAACCTGAACATATCCTCGAATACATAGATTTGGCCGTCTCGTGTAAGTTCACCTGAACACGGATATGGTCCATAGGGTGATAACCAGCCGCAGATTGATTTTGAATCCAGAATGTTATTGGACTTATCTGACAATACAAGAATGCAATCATTGAATTCTGAATCATGAACAGTGTATATGTTTCTATTGTCCTTGCTTGAAATAGTAGCCTGGAAAAAGAAAATCCTGCTTTTGCGATCAAAGGGATTTTGCTTACGGTTTCCTTCTTCACTCATTGACCAATAATCTATTTGATCTTCATCAAGAAGCATCTGTGATTTTAATGCTTGTTCGAACGCCAAAGGGAGGGGCACCGATGTATGCTGAACCAAAGCTTCTGGATTAAGTATAGAATCAGGGTTAATCGGAACACAATAAAATATTGGATCGGTTATATGACCCGACCAGTCATGTATGTTGCCTTTATCATCACAGTAGTATCTTATGATTTCTGCGTAAGCATATTTCGTATATCCGGTTTTGGCGTTATATTTTTTTTCGCTTTTGAAGATTTGAATAGTGAATGCATTCGGAATACTATAATAATACTCTATGGATGCATCACCAAACGCAAACAGAACATGTTTGTCAATTAGATTTCCTGCTGAGTCCAACGTAAACGCGGTATAATTATTTTTTGATGTATTCAATTGTATATGACAGGTGGGATCGGAGCTATTGTAACTGTAGAACTTTTTTGAGAGATTCCAGGATCTGATTTCATAAAGGGAATCAGTGGTATGATAATATTTTAACGCATGGACCGGATCCAGCAATTCATAATATTCAGAGGATAGCTCGTTTGGGTCCTGAGTGGCCTTAAATGCAATATTTTCCTGCGGAAAGGCCTCTATATTCCTGGAATCACCCGGAATCAAAATGGCCTCCATAAAATCTGCATTAGGTCTTTTGGTTATGGTTACCCTGTACCCTAATTTCCTTGAAAGATATTCTCCTTTAAGCCAATACGGTCTATTATGATAGACGCGTTCAAAAGTCTTATAGTAGCTTTCATATACATCCTCCGGAACTGTATCAATGAAAGGGAAACTATCCATCTGCGGCAGGATGATTGAATCCGGAGTTATGGCAATGTTTTGTTTGGTCGAGTTTAAATTCTGTTGTTTATTTTCAGATTGCTTATCCACTTCCTTTTTACACGCCGTAAGTGTAATGAGTAATATGAATGAAATAACAAGCCCGCTAAGAATAGATTGAATATTATTTTTTACACAATAATTATTTAGCATATGCAATGTTGAACGTACTCATGTT
>JAGOIB010000007.1:14486-15685 GCA_017995875.1 Saprospiraceae bacterium | reverse complement strand
ACTGCTAACTTCTCACTGCTAACTTCTCACTGCTAACTTCTCACTGCTACCTTCTAACTTTTTTCAACGTGATCTGATCCTTGCTGTTTTCATCCAGCATCCCGGGTCTTTCCTGCCCATCAAATTTCATATTAAGGATCAGGGTATTTTCATCCACCAGTTGGTAGATGCCGAGCATCCTGGAGATTTCGATCTGCCCTTCATGGAACTTGAAGATAAAATCTATCGTATGTGGGGTGACAGAATCATCCGTCTCATAAAACACATCCATCACGATACCTTCGACCGCATATTTCTTACCACCTACCACCTCACCATCCACCATGAATGAAACATAACCGCCTTTCTCAAAAGTGATAATACCTACCTGACCTTCATCTTCTCCCTGCCATTTGCCAATCAATGTAGGTGTCTTTGTTGTAAAGGATGTTATCGTAAATGCTAACACAATCAAGGTTGATATGGAAAAGATTGGCTTCATAGAAATGGTATTAATTGGATCAGATGTTGGTTGCTAAGTTAAGTAAAGTTAGCTATCAGCTATCAGCCATCAGCTGTCAGCAATTCATTCTTAATTGTTTAAAGTATGAAAAACCGCCAACTGCTAACTGCTAACTGCTAACTTCTAACTTTCCTATCTTCGCAACCATCATGGCAACAGAAAAATCATGGACACAGTCTAAGCTTAACGGCCTCGTCCTCGCCGGCGGTGACAGCACCCGCATGGGCACTGACAAAGGATTGATGGATTATCATGGCATGCCGCAGCGTGAATACCTGCTCAAGTTGCTGAAGTCAGTTACGACAGAAGCATATATTTCCTGCAGACCTGGGCAAATTGAAGACGCCCTCATCCCGGTAATTGAAGATCACTTTGAAAACCTGGGACCTTTTGGAGGAATACTTTCTGCCTTTCAATTTGATCCAAAGGCTGCATGGCTTGTGGTGGCATGTGATTTCCCGCTCCTGGATCATTCGGGAATCCAACAATTGATCCGTGATAGAAATACGGCTTCTATTGCCACCAGTTTTCTCGACACGCATACCCTCATGCCCGAGCCTTGGATCACCATACTTGAACCCGGTGTTTACCCTCTGTTACAGGAATATCATAGCAGAGGAAAAAGCAGCCTTCGCGGAATCCTTGTGGACTACAACAGCACCGTCATCCGCCCCGAAAACCCTGATATATTACTCAA
>JAGOIB010000007.1:8667-14386 GCA_017995875.1 Saprospiraceae bacterium | reverse complement strand
TACTTGAACCCGGTGTTTACCCTCTGTTACAGGAATATCATAGCAGAGGAAAAAGCAGCCTTCGCGGAATCCTTGTGGACTACAACAGCACCGTCATCCGCCCCGAAAACCCTGATATATTACTCAATGCCAATACCCCGGATGAAGCTGAAAAGTTGAAACAGATGATAGCAGTGAAAGACAATTGACAATTGACAATTTGCGAATTACGATTGATTGTCGGACATAACCTCAATGAAGATCGCTTTTCATTCTTCATTCTTCACTCTTCATTTATATCTCGCGCAGAGACGCAGATCCAAGATCCCGCCAAATGCATTTCCATTTGTAGCGGGAGACGCAGTTAAATTGAACAGGTTCTTTTGTTGAGCGAAGTCGAAATGACGATTAACGATTTGCGATTGTCGATTTGAAAGACGCTCGCTATTTTAAGTATTTACTTAAAATCGATATACACCATCACCAGTCCAACAGGATAATCATAGACAGGCAGTTTGCAACTGCCATGTAACACATCATCGCTCTCTGCTCTTTGCCCTATGCTCCTTGCTATTTCATAACCACAAACCTCGTCATATACACCTTCCCCTCCTGTTCAATCCGGATAACATATACACCTTCTGTGAGCGAAGAAACTGAAACGTACTTTTCGTTCGTCACATTTCTGTCCAAAGTTCTTCCTGTAAAATCCAAAATGGAATACGTGTATTCATTTTCAATACCATCAACAAAGAACTGATCGTCTACAGGATTTGGAAATATCCGCAAAGGCAAAATAGTTTTAGCATCTGCCGTCGCTGTAATGATGACATTGGCAGAATTAGAGGTGGCATAGCATCCATTATCCGTCAGGACAGTGGCATAATATTCACCGGTCTCGGTTACTGTATACTCAGGACCTGTCGCACCTGAAATCGGTTGTCCATCTTTATACCATTGGTACGCACTGCCTGTAATAGTAAGAGACAGTAAGTACTCAGGGTGAGGCACAAGCGACACCACGGGAACAAATAATGACATGACCGTAATCTCGGCTATCGCAGACATCCCACATTCGTTGACCGCAGTAGCCGCTACTACGCCGGAAGCATTTCCAACTCTAAGTTGAATTTCGGATTGATCAGATGCCCCAACCACTTCCCAATCAAAAGGATAGGTCCACACGATCTGATCAGCATATTCATCATCCGCTATATACGTCGCAATGGTACCACCACATGATTCCGCATCACCGGAAACACTATGCATGCGGGGGCGAATTTTTGGTATTACAGCAATAGAGACAGGACCTGTCACTCCACATGGATTTGTTCCGATGACAGCTATTTCTCCCGGCATCGAACCGACCTGGACCTGGATAGTAGCTTTATTTGAATTACCCATAATGGTCCAGTCTGCAGGCACAGTCCATACATAATCGTCTACAGCTGTTTCATTGACGCTATAATTGAGGATGAGCCCTTCACATGGTGCCTGATCACCTGTCGGTACTGAAAGAACAGGTAACAGGTTTGCACTCGCACTGTAGCTAAGTTGGCCTGAGAAGCCGCATACGTTCGTGCCCAGTACGGAAATATTACCCGAAGTCTTGCCAACCACAACATCAATTATTGGTTGATTAGCATCGCCGAGAATAGTCCATCCTGGTGGGAATGACCAAAAATACTGATCTATGTTTTGTGAACTGATGCTATATGTGATGGTGTCTTTTTCGCAAGGGAACAATTCACCAACGAAATCAGAAATCACCGGCAGTGAATTGCAATAGGGGAGCACTTCGATATCAGATCCGTAGCCAAAAATCCATGCAGTACCATTTGGATTTGGAACACCCGTTACACCTCCAAGTGGAAACGGTGTGATATAACTGGATGACCAGTTGAGGCCGCCATTGAACGTAATGTATGCCCTGCCTTCAACACTTGTATGGCACGTGATGATCCCTGTATCCGGTGTGATAAAATAAACTCCGTCCCAAAACCTGTCAATGGGTAAAGGAATCGTATCCCATGTATTACCAGCATCCGTTGTATGCCACATGCTTTTTTTGAAACTCGATGTCACGAGCCATCCTTCATTGCCAAGAAAATAACTTTGTTCAAACTGTAGTGCAGGCTCAGGAACAGTGACAGGATTCCAGGTTGCGCCCTGATCATCGCTTCTGAGGATAACACCATTGAAGCCTGTCACCATGTATCGTTGGTTATCGATCTTAGCAACGGATCTTAATTGCTGATTGCCAACCTCTGCATATGCAGTGTCCCAACTGGCACCACTATCCGTACTCAAATAAATAATACCTGTACTGGACACCGCCAAAATCCGACTGCTGCTGATCGGCAGGACATCATTGATACCTGAGCCGGAGGTTACAAACTTTTCAGTCCAGGTGGTACCATTATTATCGGAATGGAATATGCGTTGTGAAGCACCCATCCATAGATCGTTTGCATTGAGTCCCTGAATCGCAAGATGGGACCTTGCTCCAAATGAAATGTCTTCCCAGTGCGTGCCTCCATCAGAAGTGCGCAACAACATTCCTTTGGCACCGCAGGCATATCCTGTTTGCCGGTCGACAAAGTGCATGTCCTGAACAATATTGCGTGTTGGGCCACACTTTTCTTCCCACGTTACGCCTGCATTGATCGTTTGCATGACACCACTGAGATCATTTCCGATAAGGAATTCACTGTCGGATCGGGTTGCAACAGAATAACTTCGGTTATTGATAAGTGGGGTAGTTTGTGTAATCCAGGTTCTGCCACTATCTAGGGATATTCCCGGTTTTGCATTGAGTGTTGCTCCAATCAATACACCCGGGCTGGAGCCAAAGGCCAAATCATTCACAGTATTGGCAAGGGCATTATTACTGATCAGTGTCCAGTTTTGTCCGCCATTGACGGTTTTAAAAACCATCCTTCCATCCGTGGCAATCCCATATTGAGCATTATAAAAGCGCATGACATCCGGACGGCCAATATCGGAGTTGATCGACCATGAACCACCGCCATTGGTAGTGTAATAGGTCACCGGAGCTGCATCATTCGTGAAGGCCCATATATGATTGCGATCCAGGATAAAGCCGTTAAGTACATTAATGGAAACAGGCAGGTTCAGATTAGTCCATCCATTGTTTTCCCATAGATACACACCTACATTGGAGCTTACCAGTATTTCTGTTGTGGAAAGGATCTTGAGGGTATGAATACCTGTAGGTGCTCCTGCAATTTCTGTCCAGGTGTCCCCGGCATCCATCGAGATGATGAGGCCATTTCCACCGGCAGCCACAAAGGTTCCATTCGTTCCTTCGAGATAGTCTACTGTTTTAAGTTGCCATCCTTTGTTCCAGCTACCCAATAGGCTCCATTCATCGGTGGAGGCGTCCAGGCGAAGGATCAGGTCATTATTGCCAACCGCAAATCCGAAGTCATCGCTGTGCAGTGAAATATCCAGCACCGGTTCGAGTTTATCAAGAGGGTATTGCCTGACCCACTGAGCAAAGCCTGGGGAAGGGAGGCAAAACAGGAGTGTTGCTAAAAGAAAAACAAAGGAGATCTTTTTCATTAGTCTAGTCTGTTATGGATGTACGTTAGAACCTTAAAAATACCTTAAAGAAGTATATCTGCATTACACCAGGGAACCATGAAAACAATTATTTATCATTTGTTGCATTGGTTTGCAGGGCAATACCCGGGGAATACTCACTTTTTACCCCTGAAATATAATTGAAAGCGTCTTCGTTGGTCACAAAGAAATTTTGTTCCCCTATTTTTTGCGTCAAGCCGGATTTATAAAGCTTATCCCGGACCGGCCCTTTTACTTCCGTGAGGAGCAAGGCAATATTTTCTTTGCTAAAGTCCCCGATTAGGTCTGAAAATATTTCGATGGCCGAACTGTCAATCGTGTTGATGCTTTCCATATCGATGATGATGGTATGGATCGGATCTTTTCGTTGATTTTTATAAAACACCAGGACTTCCTTGAATCGATTGATATTGGCAAAAAACAATGGCGCATCAAATCTGAAGATTAACACACCATCTATCTTCAGCAGGTCTTTAAAGCGGCGGACATTACGAAATGAATGTGTGCCGGCCACTTTGCCTAACTCTGCATGATGCGGGTAGGATGCTTCGAATATAATCCATGCCAGTGACAACAACACGCCTATGCCGATGCCCGGGCCTATACCAAGAAAAAGGGTTCCTGTGAAGGTGGCCATCATCATCCAGAAATCTTTCCGGTCGATGGTCCAGAGTTTTTTGGCTTCCTTGATTTTCAATAAGCGAACGACTGCGGTAATAATGACAGCGGCCAGGATAGCATTTGGAAGAAAATAGAATAAAGATGTAAGGAAGATTAGTGTCAGCAAGACAAGCACAGAACTGATGATGCTGGACATGCCTGTTCGGGCCCCTGCCTGGTCATTGATGGTAGATCGGGACATTCCTCCGGTCACAGGCATGGAATGAATGATACCATTTGTCATATTGGCCAATCCGATGGCAACCAACTCCCGATTGGGTATTAACTGATAAGTCTTGTGTCTTGATTGGATAGCGCGTGCGACTGCAGTGCTTTCCATGAAACTGACCAGGGCGATGGCAAAGGCAGTTGGCAACAGTATAAGTAGCGTAGGAACGGATATACTCGTCAATTGAGGTATGGGCAATCCTCCCGGGATCTGACCAACGATTTTTATTCCATGAAGATCCAATCTGAAAATCCAGGTGATCAGAATGGATAAGGTTACAACGACGAGGGCGCCTGGAATATGTGCTATATATTTTTGCATCAACAGCAATACGATTAAACCTGCGGCTCCCACGGCAAAGGTTAGCCAGTGCACATTTGATATTTGCTGAAAGATTTCCACTACGATTTCCTGGATGTGTTGTGTTTTCACCAACTGGATGCCCAGAAAATGTTTCAGTTGGCTAAGGCCGATGATGATCGCTGCAGACGATGTGAAGCCGAGGATGACAGGATTGGAAAGAAAATTGACAAGGAATCCAAGTTTCGCCCAGCCTACCAACAGCTGGATGACCCCGACTGTAAAAGCTAGCAAAGCCACCATGGCAAAATAATCTTCAGTTCCTCCTTGTGCCACGAGACTTATACCTGCTGCGGTAAGCAGTGCTGTCAGTGCACCCGGCCCAACAGATAGTTGTCTGGATGTTCCAAACCAGGCATAGACGATGGCAGGGAACGTGGATGCATACAATCCATAGATCGGGGGCAATCCTGCGACCATGGCATAGGCCATTCCCTGAGGGATCAGCATCACTCCGACCGTGAGCCCGGCTACCAGGTCAAAGCGTAGATCTGCCTGTTTATATTTCTTTAACCAATCAGGTATGAGGGTTATTCGTTTCACATGAATTGCTCTGCCCCAAAGGTAACATAAAGGCTAAGGAAAAGGCTAAGGCTAAGGATAACAGGGTTGGTTTAAAATAAATGTAGGGGTTCAATATTTTGAACCCCTACATTTATTTTAAGCTGATAGCTGATAGCTGATAGCTGACTGCTGACAGCTATTTCACAAACTGGATATTCTCAAACGGCATAAAATAATTAGGATGACAAGTCAACGTATCTCCTTTGATAAAAAGATCAATGCCTTTGAAACTCACCTGGCCAAGTGTAGGCAATAGGGAGACTTCAAAATAATTATTTGGATTGTTTTTGTCTTTGATCAGCGTCGGGATGTCCGGAAATA
>JAGOIB010000007.1:0-8567 GCA_017995875.1 Saprospiraceae bacterium | reverse complement strand
GTATCTCCTTTGATAAAAAGATCAATGCCTTTGAAACTCACCTGGCCAAGTGTAGGCAATAGGGAGACTTCAAAATAATTATTTGGATTGTTTTTGTCTTTGATCAGCGTCGGGATGTCCGGAAATATTTCATGGCGTAGATAAATGTTTTCTACAGAGGATACATCCAGGTGGATCATTCCTTTGGAATCTGTTTCTACGACATTAGATTGAGATGCATCCGGGGTTTCTCCGTCAAAATACATGCAAATGATATTGCGTAACAGGTATTCGTTCGGTGCGGTTACCTGTATAGTATACCCCTTTCCTTTCTTGCTTTGATGATCGATCTTGAAATCCTTGCCGGGCTCTTTATCACTTTTCAGTTTGACAGTATCGCCCTCAACCGTATATGTGCCGGTGGCATTCCGGTCAGAAACTCCGTAGATATAGAAAAATTCAAATCGTCCATCAGGCGTAAACCTGAAACCTGCAGCCATGTCATGAATCCCTTGCAGTATGTATTCTCCATCGAGTTTTGTCATCGCTTGTTTTTTTGTTTTCAGATTAGATGAACTCTGGCATTGGATCATCAAGGTAGATGATAACAAAACCAGGGTGAATATAAACTTGGTCATTGGTTTGTCAGTTGTGAGTTGTGAGTTGTGAGTTGCTTGTGCTGAGCGGAGCCGAAGCATGAGTTGTGAGTTGCTTATGCTGAGCGGAGCCGAAGCATGAGCTCGGAGCAAATGTGAATCATGATCGACAGCAAATTCACACTCACTCCCACACGTTCTCACGTTCTCACGTTCTCACGTTCTCACGTTCTCACGTTCTCACGTTCTCACGTTCTCACGTTCTCACGTTCTCACGCTCTCACACCTCTTACGTTCTTACGCTCTTACGCTCTTACGCTCCGGTTTAGTCAACGCAGCCTTCATAGTCTCCGACCAATCCCGCCAGCGACTCTTCCGTCTGCTTGTAGGTTTTATTCTTTGCTTTCTCAACAATCGCTGCGCAGAATTCAAAATCTTTTGCAAGAGCACCATTTATGCCAAGGATATATCTGGAACCAACAGAAACTGGTAAGATCTCATATTCCTCGCCAGGCTTTTTGTCTTTATAGGTATAGAGGTACGCTCTTCCGTCCATGCTGCTCAGTTCGTAAGGCATGCTTTCGTGATACGCCGTGCGCATCAACGCAAGTTTCTGATCTGCTGAAACACGCACAGGTTCATAAAGGTGTATCGGCGGGATGGGAGCAGTCGCTATTTTTGTTGGCAACGGGATCATATATCCGCCTTTATGGCGCATATAGATAATCTGATCATAGGTGACGCTGACTTCCTGTTGAGGCATGTTGATCGGATTAACAATTACCTTTTCGAAGTCGTGCATCTCGCCTTCACCCATTTTGCGCATCTTATGGACGCAGGTGACATAGCCTATGATGATGTCACCATTGCGCGCGTAAACTGTGTCGATGGTTCTCGATTTATTTGCAGCGATACTTGCTCCTGCTGCACCTGCTTTAGCATTGATGGGTGGAAGTTTGCTGTCTGCTCCTTCCTGATAGGTGCCGGCATATGCCTTGGAGGAAACAGCATCCGGTACACCGCGGCCTTCCATGGCTGGAAACCGCTTTTCAAGTAATTCAAATTCATATACTTTGCGGTCAGCAAGTTTGCCTTGACGAATGTGTGTTTTAGCGGCAGCGATATCATTCCAGTACAGGTTTAAAACGGCCAGGTCGTAATGGCAGATCGCATAGGCGATGCGTTGGTCATTATCTTCCTTATCAAAGGTGGTGCCTTTGGTCAGCAAGGTCTTGATTTCAGTTTTTGTGGCATCATCCCAATCGGACATCACCGGGTTTTTGACAAGCGCACTTTTGATTTTTGCAAAAGCTGTATTGATAAATTCAGCTCCTATCTTCTCCGGTTTTTTAATGTCAAACATGGTGATGTCATCCGCGATCACCTGGTCATCATAGCGGTCTTTTACGGTGGTGGCAGTGTAATTAAGACTGTTGCGCAGCGTCTCTGTCATTTTTTTACTGATGGTGATGTCCTTGCCATTTTCCCACGCTTGTTCAAGGGCCGCTGAGGAAGTATATCTTTCAGATGTAAAGGATAAATGATCACCTGCACTGTATGTAATTTTCTCCTCGATCAGGTTGCGGGCACCGTCACGTAATTCATAATTCATCGGCGTGATCACTGTGCCGCGATAGAAATAATAGGTGACATTAACTTCATTTTCTTTTCTGGTTTCACTGTCCTTCACGACACCCAGGTATTCCGGGGCGCCGACGAAGACATCAAGGTGCAGGTCACCATGCTCCGGTACATTACTGAACCGTTTGAATTTATAATCCGTGGCTAAAAGGTCAGATTGCAGGATGCCATAGCGTTTGAGCTGATCATCGCCATGAAAGCGCACGGTGATGGTCTTGAAGGGTGTCGTAAAAGGTGTTTTGGCCGGCAGGCTATACTTAAACTTGACCTCTTCATAATTAAAGGTCTGGGCATCCAGCTGGGTGCTGACAAGAAAAAGCACGGCCATGAGAAATGGGAGTTGTTTCATCGTTTTTCGGATTTTTGATTAAGGACAGTGTTATGTTGATGCCGCAAGATACTTTTTTCATTTTGTTGATGCAACACCACCGGACGATCGAAAATCCTAAAAAGAATGCATGGTTCGACTCCGCTCACCACAAGGATGACGCAGAAATATTAAAAAGGGATTTTCGCAGAGAAGTTGTTTGGTTGAAAGTGATGCATATGTGATGCAGTAGATTAAATCTGCGCTTATTAATTTTATAATACATCTGCGTAATCTGCGTTCTAAATGGATATGCTCATGCATCAGTTAACCAGTTTTTTTGAAAAGCGCTGGCACCGATTGGCTCAAACGAAAGGTCCAGATCCAATCCTTTACGATAAGATTATCCGTCTCCAAAACGGGTGTTAAACTTCGATTGAAACCAAATTCAAAGGTAGTGGACTGATAGAATGTAAATGATAAAGAAGGGATAATACTGACATTGTGCGTCTCCCATTTATCCTGATAGGCATTGACAGGATAAAAGCTATTGATAGGATAGAAATCGGATCCAATCGCATAGCCCAGCAAGTAACTGTATTCAATACCGAGATTTAGAAATGTACGTAACGTTAGAGAATTGGTAATCTGATATTTAATGGAAAGATCAGCACTCAGATAATTGAAGGTGTTCCTTAAATCTTCATAAAAAATCGGGCCTCCAGGGACATACACCACCTGTGCTAATTCTCTATATCCTTTTTGTTGGTAAAGGAATGACAAACTGGATGCAAGCTTTGGTGACAAACCTTTTAACGCATAGGCACCTGCACCCCAGGTGCCAAGTGCATTCCATTGAAATCTGCCATCCTCAGGAATCGTAGGGTCGTAATTCGTTTGGCTGGAACTGTTATAGATCACTACAACTCCATAGTCTACTTTTTGGGATTGCACTGAAACGATTTGTAATAGTAAAAGGCAAAAGAATAGAAGGTATCGTTTGGGCAACATATCCGATTATTTAGAAGCGTTGTGTTTAAACGGATATTTTTATAATCAAGTATTTCTGCGCCAATTATTTCTTAAATACATCCGGACAATTTAAACGGCGCTCCGTAAAATATCAGCTGCGATCCTACCCATACATCATCGCCTGCCACCACTCCTAAATGGCGTTTTTCTGCTTGTTTCTTTTACTTTGTAGCTTGTATAATAATATAATAGTTAGTACAATCAATATAAATGGCCAAAGGTTTGCCATGGCAACAAAGAACAATAGTAAGTTGGTCCAGCCATTATGGAATGCTTCTCCAAACTTTGAGTTAAATCCAAAGGAAGAACTCGTCTTCTCATAAAAAACAACGGTCAAGGTGCTGAAGGAAACTTTGTCCTGGAGATATTTTAATCTTCCTTCAATCGATTCAATTTCGGTTCGTAAGGCGCCAATTTCTTTTTCAATAGTTAATATTTCTTCAACGGTTTTTGCCTGTTTCAATATTTCTTTATATCGATTTTCAAGTTCTTTCTTGGTTTTAGTTCTTGCTTCGATGTCAATAAATTCTTCTGTAATGTCCAGCGCATTTATATTTTTGCTGTCGAGTTTTTTAGCATTCAGGGAAATTCTATCTAAGAGTGATTCAAATTTTTCGGCCGGAACCCGGATTGTAATCCGGTATTCAACTTTGTCTTTGTAGTCAAAGACATTGTCATTTGAAATGTATCCTTTAAACTCAGCAACACTCTTAGAAATTATTTCTTTTGTCTCCGGGGCATTGGATGTTTCAAAACGTATTTCGCCTTCTTTAATTATTTTACGTTCTATGACCAGGTTATCTTGCGAAACTTCTGTTTTGTCAACACTTGCCGGTTTCTCCAGTGGAGCCTCAGCCGCTACTCCTCGTTGATCCTGGCTTTGGTTGCAGGAATAGATTGCTGCCAAAAAGAGTATCGCCAAAAGTCTAAATATTTGCTTCATTGTTTACTTTTTTAAAGAAGACCTAAACAGCTCATCCCGCAAATCTGCCGTGACATCTGTATATAAACGCTGATGTAGGAATTTAATTGAAAGAATCGTTTTTTTTGTTGACGGGAAGATTAATCCTTGTACAAAAGGGATAGAGTAGAGGCTTTATAATCAGAAGGTAAACAAGGCAAACGAATTATTTCAATCTGGATATAGAAAAGAACCGGCCTTCCTATGCAGGAAGGCCGGTTCTTTTTCTCTTTTTTTCTTATTTCATATCATAGCAAGTGATCGTCTTATTTCGCTCACAGATAAAAACTCTCGTATCTATTTCATCAACAACATATACCGGAGTCGTATCGACAATATTGATCGTCTTAACCACCTTTCCGGAGTCTTTATTGACCATCAGGATGGAACGTTTGGATGTCTCATCCTTGGTGGTGATAAACATGTGGTCACGAGCGTTTCTGGAATTGGTATATCTTGTCCTTGTCACTTCAAAGAGTTGAGTATTACCGACTGCAGCTGAGGCCATAACTTCGGTCTTGGCAGTTCCTTGACTGGAAACATTGGAAGTAGTATACACACCCTTGGATAGCCTGTCAAGTTCCTTCATGTTTTCAATAGAACCTGCTATATCGATATCGACCCCAGCGATATTCGCGCCTAATTGCGCAAGGCTGGTCAGGTCTGATGAAGATAACTGAGGATATTCTTTCGTGTAAACCAGCTTTCCTTTTTTATCAATCAACGAAGTGTGCTGATTGGTATAGAAAAAGTACCCGTTGGGGCGGGATTCTGCTTCGAGTGGTGTATTCCATTTTACATCCTCCAGTTTAATATCTTCTGCGAATACGTTCATAGCTCCCGTCATAAGGTCGAACTTATAACCTGTTTTGCTCTCAAACATTATAACCTTTTTTTCCACCTCATCATATGTAACGGCAGGCACACTCTTGAATTTGACATCCTTGTCCCATACATCTTTACCTTCACTGAAGCTGATAATGTTCGAACGCTCTGTCGAAATGTAAAGAACTCCCTTTTCTGTTGTAGTAGCATAATAGACATACCCTCTTACTTTTGTATCCCATATCTGCTTTCCTGCATTATCAACATATGCTATGGACCCATTATCCTCATCTTTTGCTACTGCGATGTAGCCCTTTTGAAAAGGAATAACTTCGTCCAGGTAAGGGATCTTAAAACTCTTATTCCACAAGAAATCGCTAGTCTTCGGATCGATAAGGTTGAAGCCTTCGGTTTCAACCAGTACAATATTGTTTCTGCTATCAGAAGTGATATCGAGTAGATTACCTCTCAGTTTAAGCTTTCCAGGAGTAATGTCTTTTCCATTCGCAGGATCCAGCACGGTAAGTTTGTTGCTTTTTTTCACTCCCAAATAGAGACTATTGCTCAGGGGAGAATAGACGAGTGCCTGGAGTTCCTTTTCGGCTTCATAACTCCATTTGATGGCACCCGTTTTGGCATCAATGCCATACGCCATCTCCTTCAACCCTACAATAAGATCTCCGCTTTTACTAAACATAGGTCCTTTATCGATAAAGCTTAAGCGGGTGGTTGAATTTCCAATTTGAGATATCATTCCCTTTATCTCGCCCAGATCAGTCACCCAGGTCTTTGCCATGGTTGCAAGGCTGAAACTCATCAGGAGTTTCGTGTTCTCTTTTGTCATTTCAAACAAAATCATTGCCTGTTCTGGAATCAGATGGTAGGTCTTGATGCGGTAGTTGTCATCCTTCGTGTC
This sequence comes from Saprospiraceae bacterium, assembly GCA_017995875.1. The sequence goes on along the minus strand of JAGOIB010000007.1, from coordinate 2,310 downwards.
GTATAATACATCTCCCGTGCTGGAATGAATAATAATCCCACGCGTTTTACCCACCATGGGCGTGTATTCTGCATAGAATAGCGGAAGGCCGTCAATATTCTGATACGTCTCCTTGATGACACCTTTCAGCTCAGGTTTTATCCAGACTTGTTTACCGGTATTATTATCAATACCCATGAGGCCTTTAGCTCCGGCGGCAATGATATAGCCGTCATTTGCCTGTTCTATCCATCCGACTTCAGCCATGGAGGTTGTCATATCTACTTTCCAGACTTCAGTCTGGGCAATTAAAGTACCTGTCATGGAAACCATGCAGAGAACAATAAAGGTTGTCGTGTACGCTAGTTGGTTTTTTAATAACATCATGATTGTGAATTAAGTAAGACTTTGGTTTAAATAGAAAAATAGTTCTTTTGGTATCAGGCAAACAATGGATGTCTGGCAGGCCCGGGTATCCATTACATAGGTGGGAAAAGACACATTATGTTGGTTTTTTGATGATACATTTGGGTTTCAGGGACAATTTAGCAATATAATTTCAATGTAAGCTCCAGATTTTTTCTGTTTGTTGTATGTTATTCTTTGCAAAATCCATAGTGTTACTTTTGGATCACCAGGCACTCACACCAACAGTAATGTTTGAACAATGTAAATCTATTGTTCTATCAATCAATGCTTCAGGACTTCAATTATCCGATAGCATGGATAGTGACGATGATCATTTTTATGCTAAACAGGAATTCGCTTTTGCTGATGTTGGTTAGCCTTGTAATTCAGTATTAGTAAATACAGGCCCACAATAAAATCATACGTAATACAGAAATAATCATAGTCCGGCGGTAGTAAATCGGGATTGGCAATCATTGGATAGACCATGTCCCAGAGGCCATGAAGGAAATAGCCTGCAACCAAAAACCAGTAACTCCTTTTGATACCGAGGTAGGCCAGCACCATAAAAAATAGTGATTGCACAAAACTCATGACGGCTGTGTTAAAATCTGTCCAGGTATAACCTATGTATAGGTAGCCAATCCCCATCAGAATCAAACCGTAGACTGTGTTTTTATCAACTCGTTTTAGAAATGTAAAGATTAGAATAGTGACCAGGCTTCCAATGAGCCCTATGAGTGTAGCTTGCATGGTGTTTGTTTTGGTTTATTGTAATATGTGTCTTGATCCTTATTGCATAGATAGTCAATGATGATGGTGATGATGAGCAGGTGTTATTTCATCATCTGGATGGTCACCATCTACCACCTGAAAACTTGCCATCATGCCCGCTGCGTGATGCTCAATGATATGACAGTGGTACATCCATGTTCCGGGCCGGTTGTCAGGCATCCAGGCAATTTTGATCTTGCTCCGTGGGGTCAGGTTGTACGTGTCTTTCCATGCCCGGTAGGCAGGCGCCTTGCCATTCTCTTCAATGACCTGGAAGAAAAAACCGTGCAGGTGAAAAGGATGGTCCATCAAACTGGTGTTCGCTATTTCCCAAATCTGTAATTCACCAACCTTCACAGGTTTGTCGGTTACATGCGTTTTTCCATTTACATTAAAGCTCAGGCCTTCTGTCAAGCTTGGCCCAACAGAGAGCTTTATGGTTCGGTTGATGGCAGCGTCCTGTGGAGCCAGCGGTTCAATAGTCCTTAGAGTATCCGGAATGAAGGCCTTTGTAGGTTTGTTTTCACCCGCTGTAACCGTTGCAAATGTTTCGCGCTTTGGTTTTAAAAATGTCATCCTGTTATACGCAAGCGATTCTATCACGAATGTTTCTCCTTCTGTAAATGTAACGGCAATATCAATCCGTTCACCGGGTGTAATTAGTGCTTCAGTTACTGTAAGCGGATGTTCCAGCAATCCTCCGTCACTGGCGATGATCTTAAAGGCCTTTCCACCAAGGTGCAAATGAAAATACCTTGCACTGGATGAATTGATAAAGCGCCATCTTTCAGTTTGGCCGCCATGCACATTGATCTCCAGATCTTCTTTGCCGTTCAATAAGAGTGTATTGCCCTGGCGTCCGTCATGACGTTCCACCACGCGGGGAATAAACCAGGAAGGTTTTGTAAACTCGTTGTTTTCATCGAGTTTCATGTCATCAATCATAAACGTCCTTTCACCATCCACGACAGGGTCTGTTTCGCCGTCTACGATGATGGCTCCATACATGCCTCGTTCCATCTGTACCGTTTCATTGGTATGGGCATGATACCAGAATGTGCCTGCATCTTTCACCACGAAGCGATATTCAAAGACTTCGCCCGGTTCGATAGGCTTTTGAACGGAGTCTGTTCCATCCATGGAGGCGGG
>JAGOIB010000206.1 GCA_017995875.1 Saprospiraceae bacterium | reverse complement strand
TTTGCATTTCCAACTGAAATCCCTTAGTCCATAATCCGGCAAGGCCTGCTAGCGAATTGACGAAAATAAAAAGGGCCGATACCGCAGCCGTCTTCTTCATGTCCGCCCAATGCAACAATAAGATCACCGGGCTGAGAATAATGCCACCACCTATACCAATCAAACCTGAAAGGAAACCAATAGCCGCACCGATAGTCAGCGAAATCAATAGTTGTGGATGCACATTCTCTTTAGTATTGCGAACACGGAAATCAAGAAGTCGAATGACAGAAAACAACAACAATACACCAAGCACTTTTTTATACACATCCGCCTCAACCACGATCATGCCTCCAAGAAAAGCTGCTGGAACAGATGCAAGTGCAAACGGCCAGAATAATTTCCAATCAAAATGGCCCTGACGATAATATTGAATGAACGCAATCAATGATACTGCCAGGTTGAGCAACAGCGCAGTAGGCCGCATAAAGTCAGGTGCAAATGAAAAGAAGGCCATCAGCGCAAGGTAACCACTTGCTCCTCCATGGCCCACGGCTGCATACAGGAAAGCCACCAGAGGCAATAAAATGTAAAACAGGATTTCTGAATGCAACACTTCTTTTTTGTATTTCAGTTTGTTCAGAACAGAATCATCAATACATCCACAAGATCTCCTTTCAAAAAGACCTCACGGTCTTCCTCCAGTTCAACAAGCGCATCTGCATAGGAGAACGAATTCATCAGGTAACTTTCCTGTGAATCAAGAATGAAAACAGTATTTCCTTTGGTTTTTCCTTTCATAAAATGTGTCAGCCCTGGCTTTTTCTGAAAGTCATGGGCGAGGATCATCTTGAGCCGCTTCTGATACTGCCTTGCGGTAAAACGACCGATAGCGGGCGTAATGTATTCATAAAAACAACTCAGTACCGCAGCCGGATTTCCAGGCAAGGCAAACACAAGAGTATCATTGTACATCCCAAAATAAAATGGCTTACCCGGCTTTTGCTTCACCTTGTGAAATATTTTCTGCACACCACATTTTTCCAGTGAGGATGGCACCAGATCATACAGTCCCACAGATGCTCCACCAGTGAGTATCACTATATCAGAATCAAGTGAATTGGTAATCGATTGAATGATGGCTGATTCGTCATCTTCTACGATTTCAACAGAAACCGGTGAAATACCCATGGCCCGCAATGCTGTCCCTAATGCAAAAGAATTGGATTCAAAAATCTGCCCCCCTTCAATTTTTCCTCCAGGCAGCACAAGTTCCTTTCCGGTGACAATGATCCGGATATAGGGGTTGGCAAAAACAGGGACTTCAAGAATACCCAAACTTGCCAAAAAAGAAATTGAAGCTGGTGTCATCCGATGGCCCTTCTTCAAAACAACATCTCCTGTTTTAGTTTGCGAGCCCTGTAACCGGACATTAGCTCCTGCAACAAGCTGATCATCCTTGATGTAAATAAAGGTGCCTTGCACCTCCACCTTTTCCTGCATCACTACTGTATCCAATCCAACCGGAACCGGAGCACCCGTAAATATTCGAACAGCTTGTGATGGTTTGAGTTCTGATGCATACACATTACCAGCCTGCACTTCGCCCCGAACTTCAAGCCCGGTCTTCTTGTCCCAATCTGAAAAACGAAATGCAAACCCGTCAACAGCAGCCTGATGAAAAGGAGGTGTATCTATCGGAGATACAACATCTGCGGACAACGCCCTGTCAAGCGCATCGATCAATCTCAATACTTCCTCACGGTTTCCTTTGCAGTGCTGGTCTATTAATTTTCTTGCCTCCGCGACGGGTATCATATTACTTTATTTGGCCACAATGTAGAACAGGAAAAAACAAAAGATTAAAATTTTTTACCCCCCGATCTGTATCATACTGCGATTGGTAAGAGTATCTGCATCAATTTTATGATAATCTCCGGCAAACTGTCCTCCGAGTGCTTCTTCCTTTTCTATCACACATTGTTCGATCAGTGGCATGATGTCTTCGCCTTTGCGATACGGTGTCAGCAAATCCACTTCGCCTTTGGAGAACAAACAATTTTTCATTTTCCCATCCGCTGTCAATCGCATGCGATTACATGTACTGCAGAAGGGAGCACTCATCGTACTGATAATGGCAAAAGTGCCTTCGTGATTATAGATTTTAAATTTTTTAGCTGTTGCATTCGCGTCGTCTCTCAATTTGACAAAATCATGTTGCCCTGCAATGGTCTCCAAAATTTCCTGGTAGCTGATGACCTTTTCATTTTCCCAGTGGTTGCCACTGAAAGGCATGAATTCAATAAAACGGATATGAACAGGTTGGTCTTTAGTCAATGCGACAAAATCAAGAATCTCGCCATCATTAAGTCCACGCATCATGACGACATTGACCTTAACATGAAACCCTTCGTTGATCAGCAGTTGGATATTGTCCCACACTTGTTGAAACTGTGGTCGCCTTGTGACTTTGAAAAATTTTTCTGCATTGAGGGTGTCGAGGCTTACGTTTACAGATCGTATACCTGACTCTTTAAAAACGGGGATAAAGTCATGTGCTCTCGATCCATTCGTGGTCAATGTCAGTTCGACAGGATACCTGGATAGCGATCTGATAATCTCAGTAGCTTCTTTACGCACCAATGGCTCTCCTCCTGTCAATCGGATCTTCCTGACACCCATTCTGACAAACATCCCGGCGATTGCGTCAATTTCTTCAGGCTGCATCAGGTGGGCAGAAGGCTTGAATTGCATCAGCTCATCGGGCATACAGTAGGTACACCTGAAATTGCAGGCATCTGTCAGGGATATCCTGAGGTAGTCATGTACGCGTCCGAAGCCGTCT
>JAGOIB010000069.1 GCA_017995875.1 Saprospiraceae bacterium | reverse complement strand
ACGACCCGGTTGCACCAGGAACTTGCCGGTGGGATCTTTCATGATGTGATTATCGACGAAGCCCACGACGCTTCCAATACCCATCCATTTAAAGGGAATGTTGATCTGGACAAACTGGATACACTCGTTAAAAAATTCGGGGCTAAAAAAATCCCTTATGTATGTGTGGCTGTAACGGTCAACATGGCCGGCGGCCAACCGGTGTCTATGAAAAACTTAAAGGAATTAAGAAAGTACACCAAAAAACACGGCATCAAAATAATCCTTGACATGACACGCGTTGCCGAGAACGCATTCTTTATCCAGCAGCGTGAAGAAGGATATGCAAAACACTCGATACGGGCTATTGTCAAAGAAATATGCAGTTATACGGACGGCGCTACGATGAGTGCGAAGAAAGATGCGTTGGTCAATATCGGTGGATTTCTTGCGCTCAATGACCCTAAGGACTATGAAGAAGCGAGCAACCTCGTGGTGGTATATGAAGGCTTGCACACCTATGGTGGGTTAGCTGGCAGGGATATGGAAGCTATGGCTATCGGTATATATGAATCGGTGTCCGATGCGCATATGAAGGCCAGGGTAGGCCAGGTGATCTACCTGGGTGAAAAAATCAAGGCCTATGGCATTCCTATAACAGAACCAATCGGAGGTCACGGTATCTTTCTGGATGCCAAAAGATTCCTTCCACACCTGGATCAGGATAAGTTTCCTGCGCAATCACTTGCCGCAGCTTTGTACATCGATAGTGGTGTACGAACTATGGAAAGAGGCGTGGTTTCAGCAGGCCGTAATCCAAAAACCGGTAAGAACTACTATCCTAAACTTGAACTGGTGAGGCTGACCATCCCGCGTCGGGTCTATACGCAGGCGCACATGGACGTCATCGCGGAATCGGTGGACAATGTATTCGTGCATCGTGAGAAGATCACCGGGCTAAAGATGGTGTATGAGCCGAAGTACCTGAGGTTCTTTCAGGCAAGGTTTGCAAAGCTGTGAGAACGTGAGAACGTAAGAGTGTAAGAGCGTAAGAGGTGTGGGTATAGTGTTTGTGAGTGGTTTTGTTTTTGTAGGGTCGTGTTGCACCCGACCCTGGTGTAGAGAGGCGATAAATCGCGTCTTTACGTCCTTTTTATACCTTATGATTTCCCCTGAAAAATATGGAAAGACATCCTTATTTTCGGGAAACTAAATCACAACACGATGAACCAAAAAAACATCTTTACGGCCATTGCCGCCATATTGGTGCTGCAAGGCATTGCCTTTTTCCTCTTAGGGGATCAGATGATCACCGGGACGTATCCTGATGTGGCTGAACCCGGCCATACTGCACTCTTGCAGTTGCTACAGGTACCTTCAGCATTATCAATCCTCATTGGGCTAATCACCTATGCTAACCGTACCACACCAAATATTACATGGGCGTACACGATTGGAACCGGAGTTTTACTGGGTGTTACACTGAAACACATGTTCATGGATCATGTCAATGTGCCTATGGCAGCAGCCATCATCCAGGTACTTATCTTCCTGGCTTGTGGTTATCTGTGGTCACAAGAGAAGAAAGTGAGAAGTTAGCAGTGAGAAGTTAGCAGTTTAAAGTTAGCAGTGAGAAGTTTATTTAAGGTGATAAGAAGATCTCTATCCTAAAAGGAAAGATTAACTCAATGGATTTCATGGTTAGAAAAAAAGTAGAGACGCGATTGATCGTGTCTCTACTTTTTTTTAACGTCTCGCCGATTTTAGTTTTGGTAATTCCAGTTTTTTATTAAATTTAACGATTGCTCTTTTGTAAAACGTAATGAATAACGACAACTCCATGAAATCGCTAACCTTTATACCAGCCCTTATATTGACCATTTCGATGGCTTGCACATCCGTGAAGAATACGGAGAACGGCGGCACAATGAAAGATGATTCGTTTACCATGATCCATGCAAGCTCTCAAAGCTGGACTGCTGGAATACCAAGTGGTGGAAGTGGTACTGAATATTATTTTGAAATCAAAATCAATTCATCTAAAGGAATCACTTTCGATAGTGCGTGGATTAACAACAAATCATTTCCTCTATTCCTGTCCAGGGAGAACTCAGGAAATTCAGGTGTGTCAAGTGATCCTGTCAACTTTGCCAAAGGTGACAGCATTACTTTACGTGTTTCAGACATCACCCACTCGTCAAAAGTTACATCGCCTGCAAAACCTCCTGTCACGTATACCGGCGCTGCTTTAATTGGCTACAAAGTCAATGGTAAACAGTTGTATTATAGTGTCAAGGAAATTGAAAAACTACCTTCTGTACCCCGTCAATAATCCTCACCCAAAAAATAACATAAGAAATGAAAACGGATTCTAAAGTATTTTCAGTCATTGTTATGATGTTGCTTACGTTGAGCATAAAAGCCCAACCCTGGACAAAAAATTTAAAATCGGAATCTCCCTCGTTCAAAGAATACCAGGAAGCATTCTATGCCTACTGGAAAGACAAACGTGTTGAAAAAGGACAGGGATACAAGCAATTCAAACGTTGGGAATGGTATTGGGAACCGAGGATCCTTCCTGACGGAACATTTCCTGCATCATCTATAACGTGGGATAACTATCAGGCTTATCTTGAAACGCATCCTGCATCAGAAGAAAGGACGATCTCCTCTCCCAACTGGTCATTCAAAGGCCCTTCGACTACTCCAGGTGGGTACAATGGATTGGGTAGAGTGAATTGCATGGGATTTCATCCTACCAATTCCAATACCTTTTGGGTAGGAACACCTGCCGGTGGTTTGTGGAAAACAACAAATGGCGGTAACACATGGACTACCAATACAGACAACCTTCCCGTTTTAGGTGTCAGCGATATCGCTATAAATCCGGACAATCCAAGTATCATGTATATCGCCACCGGGGATGGTGACCTGGGCAGCCTATCATTAAATGGTGACACAAAAAGTATTGGCGTCTTGAAATCAACTAATGGTGGCACCTCCTGGAATACAACAGGGTTAAATTGGAGCGTCACTTCAGAAAAACTCATCCGCCGGCTTATCATCAATCCCAACAACACACAGATACTCATTGCTGCCGCCTCAGATGGAATATGGAGAACAACCAATGGAGGTACTACATGGACCAATGTCCGATCCGGATATTTTATGGATCTGGAATTTAATCCAGTGGACCCGGACATCGTCTATGCTTCAACATACACTGCCTGGAATGGAGGAGCACAAATATATCGTTCCATCAATTCAGGCGCCTCCTGGTCCGTCGTACTGACATTGTCGGATGTCATCAGGATTAATCTCGCCGTATCTCTTAACTATCCTGAATTGGTGGATGCTGTATGTGCCAATACAGAAGCGGGACTCGCGGGATTGTGGTATTCATCCGATAATGGTGAATCCTTTTCTCAATATTTCTTTGGCACGAATGATAATAATCTCTTACATAATTCCTACAATGCATCAGGTGCAGGAGGCCAGGGAAATTATGACCTGGCGTATGCGATCAATCCGAATAATGCAAATGATATCTGGCTAGGTGGTGTCAATACCTGGAATTCAACAGATGGAGGTAGTTTCTTTTATCTGAAGACGATGTGGACGCCGTATGAAGGGCAGAATCCTGATCAGGTTCCAGTGGTGCACGCAGATAAACATTTCATTGCTTTCCACCCAAACGTCAATGGGACCATGTTTGATTGCAACGATGGTGGTATCTATAAAACTACAAACGGAGGTACAAGCTGGACGGATTTAAGTAATGGCCTTCAGATAAGTCAGATTTATAAAATAGGTGTTTCGCAAACGATATCCAACAATATTATTTGCGGACTACAGGACAATGGTTCTCGTGAGATTTATGATGGTGATTGGTATGAGCAGACAGGAGGTGATGGCATGGAATGTATTATTGATTATGAAGATGCAGATACAGAATATGCAAGCTATGCAAATGGTGTTATCTACAGGACCTTTGATTTTTGGGAAAATCAAACCACCATATCCGAAAACATTCCCGGTGGCCAACCTAATGGAGCATGGGTAACCCCCTTTGTCATCCATCCCACCAATCACAACACACTATACGCAGGCTATAACAAGCTTTATAAGACCACCAACCAAGGTGATTCCTGGACAGCTATTTCGCCGGTATTAACCGGTGATTTACTTCGCAATGTTGCAGTAGCACCATCCAATCCGAATACGATTTACGTCTCTACCTATGATACATTATACCTGACGACCAATGGAGGCACCAATTGGTATTTTGTTCCAGTGGGAATTCCTAATGCAAAAATTTCCTATATAGCTGTTGACCCATCCGATGCGCAAAGAGTTTATATTACATTGTCCGGTTATTCAGACGGTAATAAAGTATTCGTTTCACCAGACAATGGTGTCAATTGGATCAATTATTCCGGATCGTTACCAAATGTTCCGGTCAATTGTATTACTTATCAGAAAGGAACCAATGAAGGACTGTATGTAGGAACTGATGTCGGAGTATTCTATACCGATGGCACCCTGGCGGACTGGGTACCGTATCAAGCCGGACTTCCTAATCTTGTTGTCACTGAACTTGAAATCTCCTACAACGACAACAAACTCTGGGCAGCAACCTTCGGACGTGGCCTTTGGAATGCTGACCTTTACTCCAATGGTGTTGGTATCGAAAATCAGCATCTAAGCAGCCAAATAAATATTTTCCCTAATCCTAACCATGGACAATTCACAGTTGAGGTTCCTGAACACAATGCGTATGACCTTGCAGTGTACAATTTACTAGGAGAAACCATTTATTCTGAACGGCAGGTTAGTTCCCCTCAAAAGACTATTGAATTGCCTTCTGTTCCGTCAGGTATTTATCTTGTTCATCTTACAATTGGCGAGTCAATGATATCGAGAAAAATCTGCGTTAGCCACTAACTAGCGTGAGAACGTGAGAGCGTAAGAACGTAAGAACGTAAGAACGTAAGAGGTGTGGGCATGAGAGTGCGGGTGTTTAAAAACCTTCGTAAGTTTGCGGGATGGGAAAATCATGGATAGTGATCTGCGTGGTATCAGCAGTTTTGCTGATGGTCAATACGGCCTGCTCTGACAAAGCAAAGAGCCTTAATCCTAACGGCGATAGTGAGCTGGCCTTGCTGATGCGAGAGATGTATAATGATGGCATGAAGACAAAGCAACAACTGCTTGATCGAAAAGAACCTGAAGTGCATGTGAAATACAAAAACATTCATACTGCCAAATCAACTGAATCGCTGCATGTTGATCCTGCCAATTTTTCTCCCTATGCATTAGCATATGAAGCAGCGATGGACTCATTCATCGCCGCAGATGCTTCTACTAAAGTAGCTGCTCATCAAGCAATGGTCAATGCGTGCATGAATTGTCACCAGACTGTATGCCCGGGCCCGAAGGTGAAAATAAAGCACTTGTATTTTTCGGAAGCGGAATTAGCCTCTCTGGAAACAACAAAGTAAAATCTTAGATTTTAATGAATTTATTTTGGTCCCTGAGCTTGTCGAAGGGATGAAAGTTAGTAGTTAGCAGTGAGCAGTTAGAAGTTTTAATTCCCGACCTCTAAGCTTCCAAAGAGTTGAATGTTAGTGATTGTTAAGGCTCCTGAGCTTTGACAAGCTCAGGGACCGGAAATCATAACTTCTCACTACTAACTTCTCACTACTAACTTCTCACTTTTATTGTCTCTTCCTCCTCGACAACTTCAGGGAACTATCTACATCTTTACAATTCTGGAAATAAACTCCTGACCTGCATCATTGATACCTTTTATAATATAGGTCCCACCCGGAAGCGCTTGCATATCGATGCGCGAATCAGATGGATGGATTTCATGATTCCTTACTTTTCTACCATGCATGTCAAAGACTGACACCTTGAGGTTTTCAGGAGTGTCAATGTAGATATAATCAAAAGCAGGATTGGGAAACACAGCCAATGAACCAGGCTTGGTTGGATAGTCTACACCAGTAACGTTTCCTTCAAGGAGCTTAACAAGCCAGATATCCTGGCTGCCATTATTTTCAGCTACGTCAAAATCTGTTGATTCTGAATTGGCTAAAAAGAAGATACCACCATCATCCGCCAGCGATAATCCTTGTGGAAATTCCCAGCTGGAACCACCGAAATATTGCTTCCAATTCAAGACACCATCTTTTGTGTAACTGGATACCAGGATATCTGAAAGGCCCTTTACGTTTGGATCATTAGCGTCAAAAACATTCCGAACCGTGGTGATATTCAAATTGCTGTCTGCCCTGATATATTGATACAACAGATCAAGGTCATATTTCTTTTCGAGGGTAAGCTCTTTTGACACCCGATATACAGATGAAAGTACTTTCGTACCGGCTGCATTGATATCATTGATCTGGATCAGCATATTGTCATCGTACATCCGGATAAAACGCATGCTGCTGACGACCGCTTTTGATGTTTTAAGATTGATATTGTCCACCAGGTTGCCGTCCTTGTCAAACTTGAATATTTCACACCAGGCATCAATAAACGCATCGGCGCAATCGGTACAAAACTGGAAATCCCATCGTTCGATTTGCACCAGGAGATATGCGCTACCATCTGCATCCCTCCGGATATCCTGGACATTGAAATCATAATGACCCTGGATCGGCGCAGTACGCATATTTTGTTTCATGGCAAACGTCCATTCAATGGTATTGAAAGTAGAGTCATCCGGTGTCGGATCAAAACTTTGTACAATCAATGAATCCGGACCGTAACAGGATTGTTGAAATGAACACAGTACAGTAGCATACACTTTTTCATTTTCCCTATTGATATCAATGACCGCTGCGGGAAGCTCTTCATAGAAATAATAATCTCCCGTTTGATTCAGAACCCTATACTGAAGGTTGCGGTCATAAATATGGATGATCAGGTTGAGCAATGTATCGCCGAATTCTTCCGTATAAAAATGGTCACCGACACTGTAATCAACCGGCAGGCTGAAGGTCTCGAGTGCAACATCATGATAGGTCTTCCATAGCTGGTTGCCATCCGAATCGAGTTTGGTCAGCATCATATAATCCCTGATGTTGCCTGTAAAGTCCATATGAGGTTCTTTGCCTACCACTACTGTATTACCATGCAGGTCCTGGAAGACGGAGATTGCTTTATCAGCATACTCTGTTCCAATGCTCTTCTGCCATGCAATATGGGTCTGAGAAAAACCCTGCATGGTTAATAACAATAGTGTGGGCAACAAAAACAGGGAGATTTTTGGGTTGGTTTTCTGCATCACGGATTTAGATTGTAGAAGGTAAATATTCATAGCTTGATTTTTTGATTCTGTTTTGTCCATAAGACGTATGAAGACACATAATCGTTGGGTTTCCCCTGTCTCGTCTGCAAACAAAAAGCAACCATGCAGCACCTCAAATATCTGCATTTTACGAGTACATGCAGCTCAACAGGAATATTTGGGTTGTGATCAGGAAAATCCTGTGCTCAACGGCTACGCTCATTGATTAAACGGTAAAACAAAAAATATAAGCAAATACACTTTTACCGAACACTCATTGTCCTTTTCCGTACAATAGGAAATCCGACATGTCGGTAGAGTGTCATTTTACTTTCGTTGTCATAAAATAATCGACAATGAAAAAACTTCTCTTTACCGCATGCTTCATTTCCATAGCTATCGTGAGCTATTCTCAAGGAGTTTCCGTCAATGAAAACGGACTTCCGGCTGATCCTTCCGCCATGCTAGATGTGTCCAGTTATACAAAAGGGGTGCTGATCCCACGTCTGAGAACTATTGAAAGGATAGCCATCGTCGGACCGGCCAATGGGTTGATCGTCTATGATATCGATACACAGTCCTTCTGGTATTGCAGTTATGGAACCTGGAAAGAAATACTCAATGACGGTGATGCCTTCACCTTACCTTATGATGGCACTGCGGATGATCCAGGCAAAGTTTTTTCCATCACTAATACAAATGCAGGCATTAGTACAGCTATCTATGGACGGCGAATGGGTGGTAGTGGTTTGGGGCTATCCGTTTCCAATGGCCTTTGGGGAGATAATTCAGATGGCAATGGTGTTGCAGGCACAAGTAACACAAATAGTGGTGTTGCAGGTTTCAGCAATACAGGTATTGGTGTCTCTGCAACAAGCATCTCAGGTCCTGCTGTATCTTCTGTTTCCACTTCCGGATTTGGTATCTCAAGCACATCCCAATCCAATTTTGGTATAGCAAGTCTTTCCAATGGTATTGACAAGGCAGGTGTACTGGGTGTCAATACAAATAATACAGGTGTGGGTTACGGCGTCATTGGTTCGATAGAAAACCCAACAGGTGGTGCCGGTGTTTTTGGAAAAAATAATGCTGCGGCAGGCCATGCAGGTTTATTCACTTCGGTCAATGCAAGTAATACAGATCCTGCATTGAAGGTCACGACGAGTGGAAATGGTGCAGCTGCCTATTTCAATACTACAGGACTCGGTGCCGCAGGATATTTTGTTCATAACAATGTTGCCAATCTAAATCCGGCCATATTTATCAGCAATTCAAGTAATGGTAATGGCATCACCGTTTCACAAAGTGCAGCAAATACTGCTCACGGAATCCAGATACTACACAACGGCAGTGGCAAAGGAGTATTTAGCACAAGCGTTTTGGGCCAGGCAGGATTATTTGAAATCACCGGTGCGACCAATACCAATACAACCTTGAAATCATCTACTCTTGGAACCGGTATGGCAGGCCTTTTTGAAATAACTAACAACACCAATACCAATACAACTTTAAAATCATCCACTGTTGGAACGGGAATAGCAGGCCTTTTTGAAATAACAAATGTCACCAATGACAATACGTCATTGAAAGCATCAACACTCGGTACAGGATTGGCCGGAACGTTTGTAAAAAACAACACAACGGGTAGTATAAGCGATGTACATGATCCCGCCGTACTTATTGATAACAATAGCAAAGGCAATGCGCTGAAGGTAATTTCTCTGCATGCTCCCTCTGTCAACAGTGGTATTGATGTGCAGTATGATGGACAGACCTTTGGCTTGAATGTGAACAGTACCCATGGAGGTATTCATGCCATTTCTACATCATCGACCTTCTGGAGCATCCTGGCTGAAAATTATTCAGGCGGCGGAGCTATCAAGGGCGTTGCAAGCAATTTTAGTGTCCCCGCAATCAAAGGAGAACATACTACTTCAGGAGGTATTGGTGTTTTAGGCACTGGTGTCGGTGAAACCGGGGTCGGTGTTAAAGGAACAAATGCCAGCAACAATTATGAAATAGGTGCTGTGACCGGGATCAACAATTCAACGACAGTCGGAGTGGGTGTATATGGTAAATCCACAGGCTCACAAGGCGTAGGTGTATATGGTACCACTACTTCAGAATCCAATGGAGCTGTCCTGGGAGAAAACGAAGGTGGAGGAGAAGGTGTATCCGGATACAGTGTTGGTCCATACGCAATCGGTGTAGGTGGAATAGCAGAATCGGATGCGGGCACATATGGTTTTGGAATTTTAGGAAACAATTGGGGAGATGGTGATGGGGTCAGAGGATTTGCTGGTAATGGTGGTTACGGTGTATCAGGCCATGACAATTCCGCTGCAACAGGCGGCGCCGGATTGTTTAGTATCTTTTATACGACGAATACGCACACTGCCCTTAAAGTTGAAAATGCAGGTTTAGGTGCATCCCTGAATGTGGTAGCCACAAATGCATCAAATAATGGTACCATGGCAAAATTTACCAAATCAGGAACCGGTGATTATGCCGTATTTGAGGAAGGCAATGGCACCAATGAAATACGTTTCGACAATAATGGCAAAGGTTTTTTCAATGGTGGAACACAAACAGGTGGTGCAGACATTGCGGAAGCATTTGATGTATATGATGATATCGCAAATTATGAACCGGGTGATGTTCTGATCATTTCCATCGAAAAGGACAGGACTGTTGTAAAATCAGATGGTGCATATTCCAATCTTGTAGCAGGTGTGTATGCAACAAAGCCAGGTGTATTGATGACAGAAGAAAACATAGATGCAGACCTGAGTGGACAAGTACCGATGGGTGTCGTCGGTGTCATTCCAACTAAAGTATGCCTTGAAGGTGGCGCGATCACAAGAGGTGATATGTTGGTCACATCATCCATCCCCGGCGTCGCTATGAAAGCAGATACAGACAAAGTAAAACCTGGACAAGTGATCGGCAAAGCGCTGGAAAACTACTCTGCTGACAACACTGGAAAAATCAGGGTTCTCGTCAATGTCAAATAATTCCGCTGCCGTTCAATCGGCAGGAATTACCGCAGAATAATTACTTTCTTTGCAATAGGCTCAATTCCAATAGTTTACTGACATATGGAGAAAGCTGTACTTCCGGAAACTGTTGCCCTTTGGGCAGGGTGTG
>JAGOIB010000068.1 GCA_017995875.1 Saprospiraceae bacterium | reverse complement strand
TCTGCAGTGAGTGCATTAGCTTTCTGAAGCTCCACAAGGCGTCGGATCTGAGCCTCCTTTTCTTCCGGGTTGGATCGAATGACTTCTTTAGGTAGTATGGTTGGAGATCCATCAGCGGACAAGAATGTGTTCACACCGATGATCGGATACTCTCCTGAATGCTTGAGGGTTTCATAGTAAAGGCTTTCTTCCTGGATCTTACTACGCTGATACATCGTCTCCATGGCACCTAATACGCCACCGCGTTCTGTGATGCGATCAAACTCAGCCAACACAGCTTCTTCAACAAGATCTGTCAACTCTTCAATGATAAATGCACCCTGTAATGGATTTTCATTTTTTGCAAGACCTAGCTCATGATTGATGATCAACTGAATCGCCATTGCCCGACGCACACTCTCTTCAGTGGGCGTTGTGATAGCTTCATCATATGCATTGGTATGAAGGCTGTTGCAATTGTCATAGATAGCATACAAGGCCTGCAATGTCGTACGGATATCATTGAATGAAATCTCCTGCGCGTGTAAGGACCGTCCGCTGGTCTGGATATGATACTTCAGTTTTTGCGACCGCTCATTTGCATTGTATTTATACTTCATCGCTTTGGACCAGATACGGCGTGCTACTCTACCGATCACCGCATACTCCGGATCTATTCCATTGGAAAAGAAAAAGGATAGGTTCGGCGCAAAGTCATCAATGTTGAGCCCCCTGGACAAATAATATTCGACAAACGTAAATCCATTGGAAAGCGTAAAGGCCAATTGCGTAATCGGGTTTGCGCCCGCTTCGGCAATATGATATCCTGAAATAGAGACCGAATAAAAATTACGGATATTCTCATCAATGAAATACGCCTGCATATCACCCATCAGACGTAATGAAAACTCAGTCGAAAATATACAAGTATTTTGTGCCTGGTCTTCTTTTAATATATCTGCCTGGACCGTGCCGCGAACGGAATTCAGCGCTTTTGCTTTTAGCTTATTATAGATTTCAGGTTCGAGCACTTCATCACCGGTCAATCCCAGCAACATCAAGCCAAGCCCATTATTACCTTCAGGTATTTCCTCATCATATGCAGGACGAGGATAACCGAAGGCATCATATTTTCTCTGAAATGCCTTTTCAACTTCAGCTTCAAGCTTATGTTCCTTGATATACAATTCACATTGCTGATCGATCGCCGCATTCATAAAGAACGCGCATATCGTTGCAGCAGGCCCGTTGATCGTCATAGACACAGATGTCTTCGGATCGCAGAGATCAAAGCCGGAATACAATCGCTTGGCATCGTCGAGCGAACAAATACTCACGCCTGCATTGCCGATCTTACCATAGATATCAGGACGATAATCAGGATCTTCACCATATAGTGTCACACTATCAAATGCTGTTGATAACCGGATCGCAGGCATCCCTTTTGAAACATAATGAAAACGTTTGTTGGTCCGCTCAGGTCCGCCTTCACCGGCAAACATTCTTGTCGGATCTTCGCCTTTTCTTTTGAAAGGATAGATACCTGCTGTATATGGAAAGCGACCGGGAAGGTTTTCTTGTGTTACCCAGTTGACAAGTGTACCCCAATCCTTTGCAGTTGGAAGTGCAACAACCGGTATGCGTGTACCTGAAAGCGAACGCACATACGTATCCACCTTGATGATCTTATCACGAACCTTGTAGGAGTAGTCATCATCAACATACTGGTGACGAATCGCGGGCCATTCTTCCAGCCAACGCCAGACATCTCCATGCACATCCTGTTTAAGCCTGTCAAATTCGGCAGTAAGCTTACTGCTTACCTCTGTGATACCTTTTTCTTCAAAATGCTTACCTGATTCCTGCAATGAATAGAGGAGCGCAGCCTTTTCAGCCTCATCTTTAGCCCATGCATCATACTTACGATTGCTGTCTGAAATTTCAGAGAGATACCTTATCCGATGTGGTGGGATAATGTATATTTTTTCACTCTCCCCTGTCGTAAAATTAACAGTACTATGAAAAGGTATTTTAGTCTTTGTCTCAAGTACCTCTATGATTTTTTTATACAAGGCATTGGTGCCGGGATCGTTAAACTGTGAAGCAATCGTTCCAAACACTGGAATATCTTCATCTTTCACGTCCCACAATTCATGATTGCGCTTGTATTGCTTGCGCACATCCCGCAATGCATCCTGAGCGCCTCGCTTATCAAATTTATTGATGGCGATCACATCGGCAAAATCCAGCATGTCGATTTTCTCCAACTGTGATGCTGCACCAAATTCTGGCGTCATGATATATAATGACATATCTGCATGGTCCACAATCTCTGTATCAGACTGGCCAATGCCGGACGTCTCCAGAATAATCAGATCAAATGCCGCAGCCTTCAGAATGTCAACTGCTTGTTTGATGTGCTTTGACAATGCGAGATTAGATTGTCTTGTGGCGAGCGAACGCATATACACTCTGGGGGAGATCAAGGCATTCATCCGGATGCGGTCGCCTAATAAGGCACCACCTGTTTTTCTTTTACTTGGATCAACCGAAACGACGGCCAGATCTTTTTCAGGAAAATCAAGAAGGTACCTACGAATGATCTCATCGATCATACTTGACTTCCCTGCTCCACCTGTTCCCGTGATTCCGATAACAGGAACATGTGCATCTTTTGATTTAGCAGAAATCTCTGCGATCCAATGTTGATTTTCCTCCGGGAAATTTTCAACAGCCGTTATCAAACGGGAAATAGAGAGGTGATCTTTCTTAGAAAGTTTTTTGAGCTCGCCATTCACATTTTCACCGAGTGGAAAATCACATTGTTGCAATACATCATTGATCATGCCCTGCAGGCCCATGTGACGTCCATCATCCGGAGAGTAAATACGGGTGATA
The DNA here is from genome assembly GCA_017995875.1 of Saprospiraceae bacterium. The sequence goes on along the minus strand of JAGOIB010000068.1, from coordinate 7,566 downwards.
CCATATTGCTGAAGAGCGTCAATTTCCTGAGGCAGGATCGTACCTCCACCTCCGCCAAAAATCTTGATATGTCCTGCACCTCTTTCCTTGAGCATATCAAAGATGTATTTGAAATACTCATTATGGCCGCCCTGGTAAGATGTCAGGGCTATCCCCTGCGCATCTTCCTGGATGGCGGTATCTACTATTTCTTTTGCGCTACGGTTGTGTCCGAGGTGAATGATTTCTGCACCGGATCGCTGCATAATCCGCCTCATGATATTGATGGCGGCATCATGGCCATCAAAGAGAGAAGCTGCAGTGACGATGCGAACGTGATGCTTTGGCTGATACGCCGTGATAGGTTGATTCGGTTCCATGATATGGAGGCAAAATACGGAAAAAGTGCCCTTCCGAGGGCTATCAGGCATGAAGGATATCCAGAAACTCGCTCAGTATCATGGCCGTAGCACCCCAGATGATATCTCCGTTGATCTGAAAAGAAGGCACTTCGTTGAGAATAATCCCCTCACGGATCTGAATGCGGGTCAGTTGCATGACGGAAGGGTCAAGAAATCTGGCTAATGGAATTTCCAGAATTTCCTCCACCTCCGATTCCTGGCGGCTCAGCTGGGGTATCTTCCATGAATAGGCAAGGAATGGATGAACCATAAATTTACTAACCGTGATGTACAAAGGACTCAGAGCGCCAAGCACATCAATACCGGAAAGGTCAATCGCAATTTCTTCTTCAGTTTCCCTCAAGGCTGTGTACATGAGATCCGGGTCTTCTACCTCTCTCTTACCACCGGGGAAACCAATTTGTCCTGCATGTTTATCACCTTCATGTGAAGATGTCCTGCGGATAAAAAGTATATGCCAGTCATCCGGTGTTTTTTCAAAAAGGGTAATAAGTACCGCAGCATCCCGCACCACAGCAGGATCGGGATTAGGATCCACCCTTCTGACCGCATGAGCCATCTTAAAATGAGAAGGAGAGCCTGGCAGAGGCTCCAGCAGCAACTTTGACTGCAATTGATTGATAAGCGCTGGACGCGATGTCGTTATCATGAGCAACAATAACACGAATACATAAGGGATGTTTTCTTGCAGAAGTACCTTTCGGCTTTTTTGCCCCTAAATCCCCTATAGGGGACTTTCACATCTACGGTCGCTTTCGCCTCTTTTGCCCCTAAATCCCCTGGAGGGGACTTGGACATTTAGGTTCGCTTTACCTCTTAAACCTTTCCGCCGTTCTTATACGTTCGATTCCTGGAGATACTTATCCAATGCCATAGACATAGATGGAATACCTGGAGCAGGTGCAAGTACATTAATTTGAAGATGATGTTCTTCCGCAGCTTTAGCAGTGATATTTCCAAAAACGGCGATCCTTGTATTGTTTTGCTGGAAGTCAGGAAAGTTTTCAAACAAAGACTCAATGCCCTGAGGTGAAAAGAAGATCAGCATATCGTAAAAGATGTCTCTCAGATCTGACAGATCACTTGAAACAGAATTATACATCACGGCTGATTCAAAATTCATTTCCTTTTGCTTCAGGTATTCGATCACGTCTTCTTTGCCGAGATTAGAGCATGGAACAAGAAACCTTGTAGTGGATTTGTGCTTCTGGAGTGGCCCCGACAGATCCTGGATGGACCTTTCACCAACAAAAACCTTGCGTTTACGATACTGGATAAACTTTTGCAAATAATGGGCTACGGTCTCCGAGGTACAGAAGTATTTCATGTCCTGGGACACCTTGACGCGCATTTCCTCGCAAAGGCGGAAGAAGTGATCAATGCTGTTTTTGCTGGTCATCACGACCGCCTGGAACTCATCCGGGCGAATGCGATGCTTACGGAATTCCTTTTCCGTGACCGGCTCTACATGATTGAAAGGCCTCCAGTCTATCTGGATGCCGTATTTCTTCTCAATGTCATAGTATGGTGATCGTTCCGGCTTCGGCTGTGAGACCAAGATGGTCTTCACGATTCGCTTTGGGCTTGTTGTTGTACTTGCTTTGATACTTTTTGTACCCATTCGACAGTATTTAATGGATCAATCACTCACCAGAATAACTTCGAAATGGCCCATATGGGAAGTATTTCGACGGCGCAAAGATAAACAAAAAAGAGAAATAGACTATTCGTTATAAGTTGACGGGCAGAGAGCATCCACCTGAGCTGTCGCAGCAAATAGGCTGCTGCTATGGTCGCAATACCAATGAATATCAACGGCTTATGTATTGATTCCGGACCAAAAACAATCAGAATATTGATCGGTAGCAGTACCAGCCCAACCATGGTGTTAAAGATGCTGATATCAAACCCAAAAAGGGTAAGTTCCTTATCATTGTTGAAGAGCCAGCGCAAATAACGGATCATTCCATGGCGTGTCAGATAAATCCCAAGTACAAGGGCGGTGGTGAGCCAAACATTATCTAAAGTGCTTCCATAAGGCCTGAAAATCCGGAATCCATGGTATATGAAGAGGCCTGCCTGGATAATAAACACAGTATAACCCATCATCAGCAGAATCTGACGCATGGTATTCCGCTGATTCCTGTGATGCAGCGAGCTATAATTTTCATTTGAGATAACCCTCCAAAGATCCCTTACAAAGCTCCGCTCCACATTGACGATGAAGATCAGAAAGAGTAAGCTTAACAAGAGGAAGAATATCTGGAAGCCTTTAGCAGAATTTTTCTTGAGTACCGGCGGGATTATTTTTTCAACATCAGATTTACTATTTGATGTATCCTCCGGGGCGACAGACTTGCTGATGGTTGTATCGGGGCTTTTATTGACTTCAAATGGGTTAGCTCCGGTATTACCAGGTGCTATAGCACTAGTGTCCGGGGCAAGTTGAAATGTATCCTTACTAATGGTACCCGGAACAGGATCAGGTGTTTGTACTTTCCCCAGAGTATCAATTGGTACCTGTTTTATGACAGCAGGCGTAGTATTGACAGGCTTTGAGGTCCTGTATTTCAAATCAAAGGGATTCCCACTGGTTTGCCCCCAGACTAAAGTAGTCACTACAACAAACAAGAAGATTCCCAGGATCCTGAACATGGCGGCAAAGGTAGCCACCTCAATGGATTTCAACTAGCTCCTCCAGGTTTCACTTTCAAGAATTGTGGTGTCACCTGCAACTTCCAATCCCGCTGTAGTTCCATTGGCAGCCCAAATCACCTTACCTGCTTTTTCAAATTTCACTTCTACCCTCGCCTGCAGACTTTCATTGACCTTTCCTGTCATTTGACCAAGGATAGGTGATCGCAACACTGCTGTTTTGCCTTTATATGCATGAACCGAAAGGTGGGAGTCTCCCTTTTTAAATTCCAATATGACTCTGTCTTCAAGCACTGCACACTTCATTTTAGAACCATTGTAGGTGGCAAACCTATATTCCATACCATCAATCCATAGTATCACAATAAAGCCGGGAAAATATTTTCCCATCCAGGGGATATGTGCAACAGAAGCCATCAGGGATGCTGGCTTTGAATCTTTGAAGTGATTACAATGTGACCATATCCAGCATTTGGGAAAAGAAGAGCCCCAGTCTTTTTCCACATAGCCTATGCCATCGTTCCAGTTGATAGGCCCGAGTGATCCCGTGGTTGACCCTTGAAGAGTATGATGAAGACTGACTATACCATGATAACATTGCATACCGGGCACAAAAGAATACCAACCCATGATGCCGGGACTGAACATTGATGAAACAAGTGGCGTAGTGTCTAGCAGTTTGATTTCCCCTTTCAACTCCGGCAAATCAAGTTTTACAGATGATGCTGAAAAATGATTGTTGCCGATCGAAACTTTCAATTCATCCTTGCTGTAAGAGAAAGCATCAAGAGGAAATTTATGATACGATGTCTCTTGTGCTACCCCATTGATCACTTGAATAAACGCATGTCGATCAGATTCATCATAAAGAGCAACGCCTGGAATGACTGCAATAGCATGCTCCTCACCCGCTGATACAATTTTATAATACCAACCTTCGAAATATTTCTGTTTGGTCAGATTTCCCTGGAAGATTTCAGGATGGTACAGTGAATGGAAAATTCCTCTCATAGCGGTTTTGAAAATGAGCACTCCATTAGAGCGTTACTATAAAAGTATCCATTCCTTCTCTACTAAACCTCATTGGCCTCAAAAGGTAAGCGGCACCAACAGTTTAAAACTTATGTTTCTACCCATATTGTAGACCCCTGTTCTGCCGGTTACGTTATTTATATCCGCATATTTCAATCGGCTCAGGTGGCTTTGATAAGCGACGTCTGTTATGTTGTTTGCATTAATAAAAAGGGAAAATAGTGTTGCGCCTTTCTTTGAAATAACGTCTGCTCCGATTCCCATATTGAGTATTGCATACCCTGGTGTCGCGGTTTCTGTATTAAATGCGGAGTAGAATCTATTTTGTGCCCAATAATTTTCAAATTCGACCATCGCATAGGCATTGGAAAATATATTTCCAACTTTACCTGCTGTTGCCTTTAGTTCTGAGCTCCACTTAGCTGGCGGAATAGAGGGCAGGTACCTTGCACTATCCGGCTGATCCCTTTGCGTCGCATTGACATAGGAAAAAGAATTTTCAAAATGCAGCCAATCAAATGGATGAGGGTGGATATCAATGGTGATTTCACCGCCGGTCAAATCCGCAACACCGGAAACAAATTTAAATGTGCTGTATCCATCAGAAAGTGAGTCTCCACCCATGGTACTTTCCAGTTTCTTTTGGAAAATATAATGATCGATCGAGCTGGCAAATACACTTGCTTCAGCAGTGATATGGATAGTATTCACACCCAGTGCATAATCCAGTTGCAAACTTGTCTCTGGCTTTAACGATGGATCTCCGATGATATAATTGAAAGTACCTTCATGCACACCATTGGCTGAAAGTTCAGCGATATTAGGGGCTCGAAATCCTCTGGATAGATTCAGTTTGGTATACAGTACTTCTGAAAACTGATATGTTGCACCAATACTACCTGAAATGCCGGTAAATGTTGAATGGAATGCAGTAAATTGATGATATGCATCCGGATCATTACCGTTGACCACTTCACCATCTGTGTTCAAATATAAATCTTCACCTGTTTCTATACGTGCATCATACCTTAGACCTCCGCTGACATCCCATTGATCAATCCTTTTACTAGCAATAACAAAAGCGCCAATGTCAAAGAGATCATAAGCTGGGATCAAAAATTCCGTACCCTTATTCTGAGAGGATTGTTGCATCCCATTTACCCCGAAGGAAAATGTGAAATCATTCTTACCTGCAAGATTGTATCTCAAATCATAATTGACAGTATTGAGTAAAAAGTAAAGGCCATACTGATCAGCATGAAGCACATCATCAAATTCTTGTCTTTTGTTTTGCTGAAAACCTATTGTCGCCTTGAGGCTCCCATCGCCTACTATAAAACTATTATTAAGGACAGCTTTATAGTGATGTATATCCTGGAAAGGTACCAACGGTGTGTATGATTTGAAATCGTCATCACCGGCTATGATCAACGCTTCCGTCGTATCGTTCAAGGCTATTGGTTTGATAAATTCTCCGGTTGCGCTATCACGATCTCCTTCAACTATTCCGGGGGTTAAATGATACGCACTCAGATGGAGATGTGCGTATCCCCACGATTTGTTAAATCCCACAATTCCACTAATTGTATTTTCCTTAAAACCTGAATTCAAGACATAGCCATCAAACATGTTTTGATAGGCATGGGCATTTTTACCACTATACCGCAAATCCCAAATAAAGCCATTTTTATTTCCTGCAATATTGGCTGAATAACCGACAAGACCATTATTTGTCTGATAATTAGCGAGCACATTGCCATTGATTTGGCCATCAGGTAGCGTAGGTGCACTCAATAAATTGATCACACCGGCCATCGCATCCGAGCCATACGTCAGGCTTGCTGGCCCCTTTAAGATCTCCACTTTATTGACAGCATACTCATCGACTTCAATGCCATGTTCATCGCCCCACTGCTGTCCTTCCTGACGTATACCATCCATGACGGTCACCACTCGATTGTACCCCAACCCGCGAATGACAGGCTTTGAAATGCCAACACCTGTCGTCACCTGGGACATCCCTGGTTGTCTTGCTATAGCATCCATGATATTGGTGGAGGTATTTTGCAAAAGTTCAATTCGTGGGATCGATGATATGGGTGTGGGTGTTCGGTTTTTCTCTGATGAATTGGTCAAACCTGTTACGACAATTTCATGTAATTCGTTTACAGCTTCCTCTAAAACAAAATCATGGGTATTGGTCACTTCAAGGTCGATGATTTCGGATATCAGTTTATATCCTGTCAAGGTAACCTGTACAAGGACTTTAGAGGAAGGCAGGTTTTCTATCTTATAGGTACCGTCAAAATTACTGATGGTCCCTGTTTTCAAGTCCGGTATATAAATATTCACACCTGGCAATGTTTCACCTGTGGCGTGGTCTGTGATGATACCTGATAAGGAAGTCTTTTCGTTTTCAGAATGTATTTTTGCAAATGAAAGAATCGGGATGAACAGGAGAATCCCAATCAGGTTGAATCCCATTTTATGCATGGTTTCAGCTTTAAAAAAAGTAAAGAATAAGATAAGAACAGAGATCATGTTTGGCAGTAGGTAGTTGCAAAACAGATCTATCAGGAGTTCACACTTTAGTAAAGTGTGTCTCAGATGATGAGGGAGAAGGGCGGGCCGCGATCATCATGAGAAATAACGAGCGCAATTTCTTTTCCAACTTTAGCTGATGGCGTGTAGGATGGGGTTGCGCAAACAAGTTCCTGGGGCAGGCCAATGTGTAATGGAAGATGACGTGTTACGATGGAATGACAAAGCAGACATTCTTCCGGAGCTTTCGTAAAGTGAAATTTATGGTGGCATCCATCTTTATTTCCAGGATGGTAGATAGCGATATGACAGGCATCCTTTTTACAGGCATCACCCTCATGTAAAGCCTGATCGATATGCACGTGAGGAGCACCTTGTGGAAAAAGGAAGGCAGCCAGATACAGGAACAACAGCAGGCAAACACCAGCCTGAATGCTCAGACCTGACACTTGCTTTAACTTTATAGCTGTTGATTTTTTCATCTTATGTATGGTGAAGATACTAACCGAAATGGATTCGCCATAAGACAGGCTCATCTATTAACAGAGCCTTTACGCTATTTGCGGCTTATCTTTGTGCAGCATCGAATCTGTACTTATGAGATTCGATCTTAATCATCATCAACCGTGAAAAACATAGAAGACCTTCGCAAATCCTATCATAAAGGGAGTCTTGATATCGCTGACCTGACTTCCGATCCACTTGATTTATTTCGCCGCTGGTGGCATGAAGCCATTGAATCTGAAATTGAAGAGGCTAATGCCATGACGTTGGCAACCGTCAACCACAAAGGCCAACCATCAGCAAGGATCGTCTTGTTGAAAGGACTTCATCAGGATGGTTTTGAATTTTTCACCAATTATCAAAGCCACAAAGCAAAGGACATGGAAGACAATCCTCATGTTGCTTTGCTTTTTTTCTGGAAAGAACTGGAGCG
>JAGOIB010000006.1:7019-39245 GCA_017995875.1 Saprospiraceae bacterium | reverse complement strand
ATGTTCTCTTCACACTTCACTTCCAGGCTACAGCAGCAGGTCAGTTAAGCAATATGATCAACCTCAACTCAAATGTGACTGAGGCTGAAGCATACAACACTTCATCTGACATCAAGGATCTTAAGTTAACCTTCCGTGGTGCTGAGATTGGAGCTGAGTTCGCACTGTATCAGAACGAACCAAATCCATTCAAGGGTAACACATCGATCGGTTATGATCTTCCTGAAGCAGGTAATGTTGTACTGACAGTATTTGATGTTACTGGTAAGGTTGTATTAGTCAAGGAGCAGGTTTCTGTGAAGGGCTATAACACAATTACTATCAGCAGCAAAGAAATGTCTTCAGTAGGCGTTATGTACTACAGACTTGATGCTAACGAATACACAGCAACGAAGAAGATGATTATCATCGAATAATTGCTTTCAATAGCATAGGGTTTATAGAAATATAAATCGGTTTTAGGGAAGGCCTCTCTCCAAATCATTGGAGAGAGGCTTTCCTCTTTTATATAATTGTCTTATTTTCCAGCTTCTTTGAGAGAATTATAAATACGTCTTATGAAGAAGATTCCGGGAAGTAGAAAATCATGGTTACTGGAAGGAGTTGATCCTCACGTTCTCTTTATATTCAGGATAATCTATGGCATGTTTATGTCTTACGAGATGATAGACTATTTCAAGATTGGGCTGATACGGAATATGTTTTTTCTGCCGGTTATCAATTTTAAATATGATTATCTGAAATGGCTGGAACCTCTCCCAGAGACATGGATGAATGGAATACTCGCTATTCTGTTGTTATGTACGCTTTGTATCACATTTGGGCTGTTTTTTAAATGGGCATGTAGGATTTTTGCCGTAGGGTATGCCTATTTATTCCTCCTGGATAAAGGACTCTACAATAATCACATCTATTTATTTATCCTGTTGGCTATTCTCCTCAGTTTCACAGATGCAGATAAAGGATTATCACTGAGGAGCAGAAAACCCTTTGCAGCCCCTTTTCAGGTTCCACGGTGGCAGGTTATCATTCTACAGGTGCAGGTCATGATTGTTTATTTTTATGGTGGAATTGCTAAATTGACCTATGATTGGCTTTTTCGGTGTCAGCCCGTCAGATTTCTTCTCGACTCACTTTCATCTGACCACTTTTTAGCACCTCTACTAAAAAATGAGGTGGCTGTTTATGTTCTGAATTATGGAGGGCTACTGATTGATTTGCTGGCGCCAATATTACTTTGGTATAAACCTGTCAGGAAATGGGCCGTATTTCCCTTTATTATTTTTCATGCTACCAATTCAAGGATCTTTAGTGACATAGGTATTTTTCCTTATTTAATGCTTTGCGGCCTTATTTTGTATTATACCATAGATGAATTACCCATCGGGAAAAAATTAAAATCTTGGTTTTCATCCCGCTCGGGGATTTCTGTAGGCAACCGTTCTCAATCCCAACAATTTATGCCCAGCTTTGCTTTTGCCTATATACTAGTCCCATATTTTGTATTCCAGTTTTTGTTTCCATTCAGAGGCCATTTCTTGCCAAATGACCTTGATTGGACGACCATCGGAAACCGTTTTTCCTGGAGGATGAAAGTAGATACGAGACAAATAGAAGAAATTCAGTTTACTGCCATCGAACCCGCCTCAAATAAATCCTACCCAATTGATATCCGGACCAGGGTGAATGATATGCAGATTCTTAATATGTCAATGGATCCAAGATCTGTAGCTGATTTCGCAAAGCAACTGAAAAAGGAGGCTATAGATTTTGGCTTGAAAGATCCTCAGATTAAGGCTAACATCAAATTGACCTATAACAGGAGGCCTGTCCAGTATTTTGTAGATCCCGAGGTAGACCTTTCGGAAGTGACGTATAGTCCTTTTACAAGGCTGGAATGGGTGGTTCCATTGCAGAATTAATATTATCGGGAAAGGGCATATTATCCTTTGATGTAGGATGGCAGGACATTATTCTGTTCCATAAATGTTCTTACGGTTTTCCAGTAGTCCTTGTAGTCCGTTTCAATTTCTGCATACGTACGTGTACTTCTCGAATATTCTTTAAGTCTTAGAACACCAGGCGATTCGCCTTCTTGCAGGGGTTGACCTCTTTCTTCGCAATAAATGATGACGCCCTTATCCAGATAGATCATGCTCTCAAATACACGGGAATTAGCAGGTGGTTCTTGATGCATAAAGCGGAAACGAACGAAGACTAATTCCCCCTTGTAAACAAAAAATGTTGGCCATACGATCTCATTTGGCAATTGCCATTCTATGGATATTCGTGAGGCGTCATCTTTTAATTCCCAATAATAAAGAGTGTCATTAGGATTGTAAAGAGGATAGGGCAGTTTCTTTGGACCACCTGATGCTTTCAGGCCCGCATTGATTGTATTCACCATAGAATCAATGCGTGCTTTCTGAATTGTGTCAAAAGCGACAGAGGTGTGGATAGTCTCTTTGAGTTCAGTTTGCGGCTGTGTGGTTCCACTGCATGAAGCTATTAAACCAATCCATATAAAGAAGCAAGTGATTTGAAGAATTGAATGCTGTGTAGAGGAGTACATATTCAATGTTAGTTATAAATTCAAAAGGATTATTTGTTTTCTTCGAAGACCTGAACAGCAGCATTATTGTTTGAAACAATGATCCTTAATTTATCATTCGGACCAGTTAACAATGCCAGGTCCCTGGCTTCATACATAGCCCAAATACCAGTCTGTAGATTATTGATCCAGGTAAATCCACCCTTACCATCACCTTGCAGAAAAGTTCCTATTCCTGAATCAAGTCTTCCTGTTTCTACTTCCATTCTATATTTATTTCCTGCTACAAGTATGTCCTGCAGGCCATCATGATTGAGGTCATGGACCAGTATTCCGTTGATAGGAGAAGCCTGGGCCTGGGATGGAAAAGCATGAAAGGTAAACTGTCCCTGTGTATTTTCCCACCAGCCTGACTCAACCATGTAACAAGATAATATTGTTGATTCCTTTAGTTGTTTTGCAGAAAGAATATCCTGAATAGTGGCTTTGGCATAGTCCTTGGCAAAAACAAATTTTTTCTTCATCATAGGGATCTGTTTTATCAACACATCTTTTTGAACAAAGGGATAACAATTGTCTCCTTCGAAGTATGTAAGGATGGGATCGATACTTCCGTTTTGATCATAATCTCCGGCAAAACATTGAATCGGTTTTTCAGGCGAAGCCCGATATTGTGAATTCAACCCCAGGTTTCCTGTGATTAAATCATTGTCACCATCACCATCCAGATCAGCAATAACCAATTTATTCCAGAAGCCATTTGATTGATCTAAACTAAAGTCCTTAGCGTCAGTCTTTATAACTTTTCCTTTGCTAAATTTAAAAACGGTTATAGCCATCCATTCTCCAACAACCACAAGTTCCAGATCAGGGTTCTCGTCAATGTTGGCAATTTGAAGATCAGTAACCATTCCGACCTGGCCAAACTCTTTTGATACTTCCCGGGTAACATCTGTAAATTTATTTCTATCATTTCGGAGGATATAGCTTTCCGGAACGGATGGATATTTACCGGCAACAACCCGACCGCCCAGAAAAAGATCAATATCGCCATCTTCATCATAATCAAATGGAACTGCCCTTAGGCAGATATCCTTTAATAATGGGATGGCACCGCGGGCATTCACAAAATTCTTGCCCTGATCATTGATGTATAACCTTGATTGCCATGCCTGTGGTGAAATACTTTCATACCCACCACTAATGACAAAAAGATCCATATCGTTGTCCATATCGGCATCAAAAAACACAGCACCATGATCTTCATAAATAGAATCAACATCCCATTCTGATTTACTTAGAATACGAAAGGTCCCATTGGAATTCTGTACAAACAAACCACTGCTTTTCCCAAATGAGTTTCCTATATACACATCTGTCAATCCATCCTTATTGACATCGGCAGTGGCCATCAATGGCCCAAGATCTGACAATGCCCAGGGCATGAGAAAGTAGCTTTCAAAATCGACAAAATCATTTTCAATATGGGTGAAGGATAGTTGTGAAGACTTCGTGATATCCGTGAATTGTGTTTTTGTTATTTTGGAAGCAACGGAAGCAGGTGCGACGGCATCTGTATACGATAGATGTAATCGTTGATTAGCCGGTACTTGATGAAGGACCTGAACTTTACCATCAGGCCAACGGACCTCTACACGATCTACTACCGTTGTCTTACCTAGCCCAAAGTGTACGAGATATTCAACAGATGAAAATATGCCACGTAATGGCGTCATCAGGAAATATTGCTGTTGATTATTATAATAGATCCTTACGGTGGTGCCGATGGCGAAAGGGTTTGATGCAGGACCTGTGCAGGTCATTTGCAAATAGTTGTTTTCTTTTTTATCCACAGAGAGGTTCTGATAGACAAATGCTTCATCATTAATATTGTTGACCAGGTAATCAAGATCACCATCATTATCCAAATCGGCCATAGCGGCACCATTAGACCAGGTTGGGGGATTGGTCATCCATTGACCTGTTTTATCCTCAAAGGTCAGGTCACCTTTATTTCTGAATACAAAGTCTCTGAGTTTGTATTGTGGGATCATATTCAGAAAGTCATGAACTTCCTGAAACTGATTTTTTATCGCACCTTTAGCTTTGATATCTGCAAACTTGAAATTAATAAAATCCAGATCTGTCACTTCACGTTGATACCCGTTTGTCACCAACAGATCCTTCCATCCGTCATTATCCAAATCGGCCATTAATCCGGACCAGCTCCAATCTGTATCGAAAACATTTGCGAGGCAGGCAACATCACTGAACGTGCCGTTTCCGTTATTGTGCTGCAGTACATTTCTGATGACAGGCTCAAAATATCCGTTCCGAATGAGGGTTGTATACTTATTTTGTGAATTTGTACTGAGCAATGTTTTTTTCCGGTATTGGGTACGACTCAACATGTCAACAGCAAAAAGATCAAATAATCCATCATTGTCATAATCGGAAAGATCTGTACCCATAGAATGCTGCGTGGTATGTTTTACATAATTTTTAAGTTGATTTGTAAACGTGCCATCCCGATTGTTGATATAGAGTAAGTCAGGTTGTATAAAATCATTCGCGACATATACATCCATCCAGCCATCCTGGTTGAAATCCTCAATCGATACACTGAGGCCATATCCGAAATTCCATATGCCAGCTTGTTTGGATACATCCTTGAAGCCACCTGTGCCATTTGGGCCTGGCGGGCCATCGTTACGATAAAAGCGGTGGGAATCATATTCATGTATGGGATCGAGAATAGGTTCAACAGCGGTGCTATCCGCATTAGGTTTAACATTGATTTTACTCGCATATTGAAAATCGACAGGATAGTTGAGAAGATATAAATCAAGATCGCCATCATTATCATAGTCAAAGAAATTGGCACCCATCGAAGCAGATTTGTCATCGAGACCATATTCAGCAGACCGTTCAGTAAAGGTTAGATCCTTGTTATTCACAAAGAGTTTGTTTCGGCGTGCCTCTTCTTCTAATGGACCAGCCCGGCAGACGTATATATCAAGATAACCGTCATTATTAATATCCACAGCTGTAACGGCTACTTCAAATCCTTCTGCTGAAGCTAAGCCTGCAGTAGCGGTTATATCCTTGAATTTCAGGTTCCCCTCATTGAGGTAAAACTTATTCTCTCCTGAGCTTGAAATAAAATATACATCCTGCAACCCATCTTTATTGGCATCCAGAATGGCCACACCACCGCCATTTGACGTATTGATGTGGGTGGTAATATTCATTTCAAACGTTTCATTAATCGTATTGCTAAAATAAATCCCTGTTTCATCCGGGGAGAGCAGCTGGAGTAAGGGTTCTTCTGCTGTAAGTGTCTCATCACCGTCGATCTTCTTTTCACCCGGCGTTTTTGTACAGGAAACTGAAACCAGCGTAAAAAGCAGGGAGACGCAGAACACTAAATGGGTGATCGGTTGGCCGGAACCTTGAAATATAGCGATGAATGGAATTTTCATTTGAAGGACTGTTGACGGAAGCTGATGTTTGCGGATAGGTACTGTACCAAAGAACAAATTTATCATAAAATTCAATCAACCCATACTAGGACTGGTAGGATGAGCTCCTCAGAAAGATCAATCCGGATGGGTTAAAAGATCCTTTTTTGGGGGCGGAAATTTATCAAAACTGGTTCATAAGTTTTACGAAAGGAAATGGGAAGTTTAAAGCCTATAACCGCATATCAACAGGTGAAGTTTTGAAGAACCTCCCCCAAAATAGCGGGGTAATAGAGTCGTTCTGGCTTCCAAACGTATATTTTTTATGTAAAGAGGTGATGAAATATAGCCAAAAAATCATTCACTAAATTGCATCAATATATTGAAATACAGCAATATACAAATAACACCAAATTTTATATGTTAAATAAATATTGAAAAAAAATGCGAATTACAGGTACAACCCTTAACATATTATATATATTTGTAATGTGTATTCAATTAATTAACTGATAAAATCAAGTTATAAATATTTGTAATATGTAATTCCGTCCCATCCCAGAGACATGCTCCCAAAGCAGTAGTAACGATTGAAGAACCCAAATTGTCTTTTATGAAAAAACTGGTTACACCTGGTTTTAAAGGATTTGCATTGACTTGCCTTGTCCTTTTGGCCTCTTGCTTATTGGGCATTTCCTCCCGCCTTCAGGCTCAGGGATGTGTAATGTCTTGTCTTCCAATGGATCCTCCTGTGCCGATCGGCTTATCCTCAGAATGTGAAGATGTTCTTACGTATCAACTCCTGGGTGTCGGCATCTTTGGCTGCCCTGGGGAAATAATAGTTGATATTCTGGTCAACGGAAATTCCATAGGCAACGTCATTAACAGCAGTATGATCGGAAATACCTATATGGTAAGCATTACCCATCCTGCTTCAGGTCAGTCATGTATGATGCTGATCATTGTAGTCGATAAGCAGGCGCCGATTCTCAATTGCCCTGATGATGTCACTCTTGAATGTACTACGGACCTATCCACATATAATGCATTGTTGCCCGGTGACATATCTGATTGCTCGACCACCACTGTAACCATAAACGATGAACTAGTTTCCTCTGGAAATTGCGTAGGACAGATTGTTTCACAATACCTAAGGACCTATACTGTTCGGGATGCGTTTGGTAATGCCGCTATTTGTGAGCAATTAATATCACTTGCAAAAGCTAATCTTGAGGATGTTGATTTTCCTGTGGATTTAACTGGGCCTAATGCATTAAATTGTTCTCCTCCACCGAGTACTTTGCCTGCCAATACAGGTTATCCTTCTGTTAATGGGGGAGATATACTCGTAGGTACTTTTTGCAATCTTACAGCAACCAAAACTGACCTTCAGGCACCAATATGCTCCGGTTCATATAAAATATTCCGTACATGGACGGTGATTGATTGGTGTGCAAACAACCAGTCAAGCTCTAGTGTCCAGGTTATTGAAGTGATCGATATTACACCTCCGGTGGTTACAGCCCCTGCTGATATGACTGTAACAACAGGAGCTTCAACTTGTACGGCAAGTGTTTTATTACCTATCGCAGGAGTGACAGATGATTGCTCATCAAATTGGACTGTCCGCATGGAAGGGCCATTTGGAACCATTAATTCAAACGGTGGATTGATTTCGGGACTTCCTATTGGTGTTCATCGGATTATCTATATCGCAACAAATGATTGTCTTTTGTCTGGAAGAGATACGATGTATTTAAATGTGCAGGATCTCCAACCACCGGCTCCGGTCTGTCACCAGACATTAGCGATTCCGGTCAACAATGAAGGATACGCTGATGTGCCTGCATATATATTTAATGCCGGTAGCACAGATAATTGCGGTGATGTCTATTTTAAAGTTAGAAGAATGAGTTCTCCGGTTGGTTATACATGTGCTAATCCCGGAAACCCAAATAACTCCTTCGATGATTATGTGCAGTTCTGTTGTGAGGACATCAATCATAATAACATCATGGTTGTGTTCAGAGTCTATGATATTCCACCAGTCGCTGGTCCTGTATCGGATACATACCTCCAGGGTCACTTTAATGATTGTATGGTTCAGGTGGAAGTGCAGGATAAACTTCCTCCACAGATTATCTGTCCAAGTAATTTGACAGTAAGCTGCCAGTTTCCTTACACGCTGCAGAATCTTGATGTATTCGGATCCATTTCTTTTTCAGAAGCAGAAAGGGAACAGATTTGTTTAGATGATCCCGGAGTGCCGGGAAATCCAGGGCTGCAATGTATAGGCCTTGATGGATTGGCTACGGACAATTGCCATGTGGCGATTGAGGAAACTGATCCTGTTGTTTCGATCAATAATTGTGGTGTAGGCACAATTGTCCGAACGTTTGTTGCAACAGATGATGGTGGTTTTCAAAATTCATGTCAACAGACAATAACGGTAATCAATTATAATCTTTTCGATGAAGGAGATATCACATGGCCTTCTGATCTCACAACCTTCAATATCTGTGAAATCGATTTACTTGACCCGGAAGATTTAGATGCACCTTATAATGAACCAACGCTTGCAGATGGGCCATGCGATCTTGTAGGTGCAACCCATGATGATGATGTTTTTGATTTTTCGAATTCAGATCAGGCTTGTTTCAAGATTCTTCGTACATGGAAAGTCGTGGATTGGTGTCAGTTAAATACGCCAACCATAGGTATATGGACACACATTCAAGTGATTAAAGTGATGAATAATGTGCCTCCGGTGATAACGCCCATTGCAGATATCGATGAATGTTCATTTGATCCGCAATGTGGTGGCTTGACAATAGATTTTGAGGCAGAGGCGGAAGATGATTGCTCAGGACCTGCTTCTTTAAGCTGGAAATATTTTATTGATATTGACAATAATAATTCGTTTGATTATGTGTCATCGGTTATTACGGGAGAGACTATTCAATTTTCAAGATATATGCCCATCGGCTCGCACAGGGTTGTTTATACAGTGTGGGACAGATGTGGTAATGAAAGTACGATTGAGCAAAGTGTTACAATCAGAAGCTGCAAGCCACCTTCTGCAAAATGTATCCATGGACTCAGTACAAGCCTGATGCCAATGGACACAGATGGTGATGGCGTTGCTGACTGGGGTATGGTCACGTTGCAAGCTGAGATGTTTGATGGAGGTAGTGATCACCCTTGCGGAAATCCATTAACCGTTGCATTTAGTGCCGATCCTCTGGATGTATCCAAGGTATTCGATTGCGCGGATCTTGGAATTAATGAAGTGGAACTATGGGCGATAGATGAAAACGGGCTTACTGATTTTTGCCTGACCACGGTTGAAATTCAGGATAATGCAGGCATTTGTCCTCCCGGGATAGGTAATACTGGTACTATTTCAGGTAATATTTCAGTACCACAGGCAGGTGCACTTTCAGGTGCCATGGTCTATCTGGACGGCAGTAATCTTTCCGGTATACCCTCTGGTCCAAATGGTCAGTTTGTATTTCCTGCTATGTCATTGGGTGGAGAGTATGTGATACGGCCTGTTAAAGAAGGAGATGCCCGCAATGGAGTAACTACGCTGGACCTGGTTAAGATTCAAAAGCATTTATTAGGTATCCAGACTTTTTCTTCTCCGTTTCAATTTATAGCCGCTGACGCTAACAATAGTTCTTCTGTAACAGCAGTGGATATTATCCAATTACGCAAATTAATCCTTGGTATATATTCGGAATTACCAAGTAATAAATCCTGGCGTTTTGTGGAGAAGGGGCACATATTTCCAGATCCTTTCAATCCCTGGATCTCTCCCTGGCCTGAAACCTACAGCATTATTCCTTTTACCAATAGCATGAATGATGCGGATTTCAATGCAGTGAAAGTAGGTGATCTCAATTTATCAGCTAACCTACAAGTCGGTGGCGGCATGATTCTACCGCGTGGAAATCAGCATTGTGATGTAGAATATGAAGTAAATGCTCAGCCGGAAGAAAATGTATTCAGGGTTGATCTCTACCTGACAGAAGCCGATACATACGAAGCCATCCAGTTTGCATTTAATTGGGATCAAAGTGGATTTACTGTATTGGATTGGATGCCGGGAGAAAATCTGACCCGGGATGATGTACGCATGCCTCAGCAACCACAGGAGAATGCTTCTGTTGCTGCCTTTGCACTGGAAGGGTGGGCTAGTAAGAAAGCTCCCATATTAACTATGTGGGTAAAGGAGACAGGAAATGCGGGATATCCATTCCAACTATTTCTTAATCCTAATCCAACACAACCTGTTGCGTACAAACTTGAGAGTGAAGAGGGAGTTTCTATCCAGTTAAAGAATCTGGTTGCACAACCATCACGGGTTTATAACAAACCCAATCCTTTCAGGGATATGACATCAGTGTTTATGCAAAGTACGCGTGATGAAAAGGGTATCCTGCGGGTCTTTGACTTAAACGGGCGTATTGTACTGGCAAGAGAGGTAAGCCTGAGCAAAGGAGAGAATGAATTTGTCGTGAGCAAGACCGAGATAAGAGAGCCAGGCATCTATACATACGAAATAGAATCGAATTTTCAATACAGTACTAACAGAATGATAATAGTTGATTGACGGGTGGGGGGTGAGAATCCCCACCTGTACTTTTTGTGAATTTATCTAGTTGACTGAAACATATTCAGGGCACATGTCACGGCTGCATGTCCCCGGTGATTGAAAGGCTGACCTATTAAATCAAATTAATTGTATTCAAGATGAGAACGTTATTAACAGATGGTTCAAACCGGATTTCCCAAAGGGCGATCGTTTCCTGTTTATTTATGACAGGGTTGTTGACTAATCTAATGGCATCACCTGATGAATGGCTGATGCAGGCTAACAACAATAACCTTAGCGCATGGAATTTCTATGTGGATTCCTATACAACCGCTGAAGAGTATGATGCAGTTGCGTTTCCGGAAGTAGCACTGAGTTGTTTGCCGGACGTTAATATCTCACTTGGTCAAGATGGATCTGCGGTCCTGACAGCATTGATGCTGGTCAATGCCCCGCAGTATCCAGCCAACCAGTATATCGTGGATATTATGGGCCCGTTGACCAACACTGTTTATTGCGCGCAGCTTGGACAGGAATTGATGGTCGTGGTCACAGAAATACCTACTGGAAACAGTTGCATGTCCACTATTTTTATAGAGGATAAGTTGAGACCTGTGTTTAATTGCACAGCAGATGTCTTGCCATGTAACGTTGATATTGCAACGTTAGATTTGGAGGATTACCTTGAACCGGTCTTTGATAATTGTGATCCTGATCCAGATGTATGGTCCGCTTATGTGATTCAGAATTTGCCTTGTAATGCCAATCATTATACACAACAAATATTGGTTACATGGACCGCAACAGACAATTCAGGCAACAGTGCGACCTGTCAGGATATAATTTATTTACGCCAACCTTCCTTGGGTGAAATCCTTTTTCCGGCAGATATTTCTGTTAGTTGTGTTAACGCTAATATAGATCCCTCTGTTACGGGTGAGCCTACCTTTAATGGAGATCCTATAAGTGGAACATGCCAGTTTACGGTGACCCATACAGATGTTGTCATCCCAATGTGCCCTGGTGCCCAGAAGATACTACGCACATGGAGGGCCATGGATTGGTGTACGAGTGGACAGGTTTCGGATGTTCAGGAAATATTAATTGTAGATAACAACGCACCGGTGGTTACATGTCCGGCAAATATTACGGTAAGTGCAAATCTTGGAATGTGCACTGCCAACTATACATTACCTAATCCGCCAGTATCGGACGCATGTGCCAATGCAAATCAGATTGATATTGATATTTTTGTCGCCGGTATACCTGGAATATATTCACCAGGCCAGATTGTAAACCTTGGACTTGGCACGACGCTTATCACTATTAGAGCAACAGATCCTTGTGGAAACTCCAGCCAATGTCATTTTACAGTAACGGTAAGAGACAATACGCCACCACTTATTATTTGTCCAGGTAATGTGACTGTTGATTGCACAGCGAGTACCTCTCCATCAAACACAGGTAGTGCCACGGCAATAGATCTTTGCGATTCATCTCCGGATATTACATATACTGATGTTACTACAGCTTCTCAAAGTTGTGCCCTAGGTTATAACATCACGAGGACGTGGAAAGCGACTGACAATAGCGGAAATACAGCCATTTGTATGCAGATGATTGTCTTCACGGATGCCTCAGCACCAGTGATAACATGCCCTGCCAACATAACTATTGCCTGTACTGCAAGCACTGCACCAGCCAATACGGGTAGTGCTACAGCAACAGATTTGTGTGATGCTACGCCAACCGTAACATTTACGGATGCAGTTGCAGGAGGATCCTGTCCCCAGGAAAGAACGATTTCCAGAACATGGAAGGCAACAGATGATTGTGGTAATTCCAGTACATGTGTTCAAACAATTTTTGTAGACGATTCTGCACCACCTGTTATTACATGTCCTCCAAACGTTTCGATAGAATGTGCTGATTCGACAAGCCCTGGAAGTACAGGAACTGCAACAGCCACTGATAACTGTGATAGTTCACCGACGATAACTTTTACGGATGCTTCAACCCCAAGCGGGCCTCAGACATTTGTCATACACCGTACATGGAAAGCATCGGATGATTGTGGTAACATGAGTACGTGTGAACAACTCATAACGGTTCATGATGAAACCCCGCCTGTTATCAGTTGTCCGGCAAACCTAACAATAGCATGTACGGCAAATACATTGCCACCGGCGACAGGCACCGCTACTGCTACCGACAATTGTGATCCAACTCCGGCGATAACATTTACAGATGCTACAGTGGGAGGACAATGCCCTCAGGAAAGAACAATAACCCGAACCTGGATCGCCACAGATGACTGCGGCAATTCAAGTACGTGCAATCAAACCATATTCGTTGATGATAGTTCGGCGCCGGTTATTTCATGTCCGGCAAACATTACAGTCCAATGCACAGCCAGTACAGCTCCTGCTAGTACAGGTACAGCAACGGCGACAGACAATTGTGATGCGGTCCCTGTAGTGACATTTAATGATGTGACGGCAGGAGGGGCTTGTCCACAAGAGAGAACAATTACGCGTACGTGGTCTGCTACAGATGATTGTGGAAATGTTAGTACTTGCGTTCAGACAATCATTGTCGATGATAGCGTTGCGCCGGTTATTTCTTGTCCGCCAAATTTAACCATATTGTGCACTGCAAATACAGCTCCGGCCAATACGGGGTCTGCAACGGCAACCGATAATTGTGATGCAACCCCAGCTGTTACCTTTACTGATGCAACAGTTGCAGGCGGATGTCCGCAGGAGAGAACTATCACGCGTACATGGCTGGCGACAGATGATTGTGGCAATTCAAGTACTTGTGTACAAACTATAATTGTTGATGATAATTTGCCACCGGCGATAACATGTCCTTCAAATATTACTATACAGTGTAATCAGAGTCCATTGCCTGCTGTTACCGGATCAGCGACGGCAACCGATAATTGTGCAGCTAACCCGGTTATTACCTTTAATGATGCTGTTCTCGATGGTGTTTGCCCATTATTGCAAACTATCACCAGGACCTGGACGGCATCAGATGGATGTGGAAATTCCAGTACATGTGTCCAGATCATTAGTGTGACAGACAATACAGGCCCTTCCATTACTTGTCCGGCTAACATAACGATTGAATGTACAGCCAGTACCAATCCTTCAAATACCGGAAATGCCACAGCAACAGACAATTGTATCACTCCACCTGTGGTAACATTCTCAGATGTTACGGCTGGTGGTGCATGTCCACAAGAAAGGACTATCACCAGAACGTTTGTCGCTACAGACGGCTGTGGCAATACCAGTACATGTACACAGACGATATTTGTAGATGATAGTACTGCACCAGCTATAACTTGTCCTGCCAATGTCACCATACAATGTAATGGAAATACAACACCGGGCAGTACGGGTACTGCGACCGCAACAGATAATTGTGATGCTTCTCCGTTAGTAACTTTTTCAGATGTGACGATGGGTGGAGGATGTCCGCAAGGATTTGTCATTACCAGAACCTGGGTAGCCACAGATGATTGCGGAAACGCAAGCACATGTATCCAGACTATAACTGGAAATGATAGTGCCGCACCTTTGATTAGTTGCCCTGCCAATGTCACTATTCAATGCACTGCAAGTACAGCCCCTGCTAATACAGGAAGTGCTACTGCAACTGACATTTGTGATGCCAGCCCCGCCATTACCTTTACGGATGCGACGGTAGGAGGTGCCTGTCCACAGGAATATACTATCACCAGGACCTGGGCTGCAACGGATGATTGTGGTAATGTAGGTACATGCAATCAAACAATTATTGTTGATGATTCAACTGCACCTGTATGTGTAGCTATCAATATAACCGTTTCATTGAACGGTGGTGGCACGATAACGATCACCGGATCTCAGGTTGATGGCGGATCTACTGATAATTGTGGGCCAGTTACTTTATCTGTTTCACCAAATACATTTGATTGTGATAATTTAGGAGAAAACCTGGTTGTTCTTACGGTAACAGATTGTCCCGGTAATACATCTACTTGCACAGCGATTGTTACTGTCAATGATGATGCTGGTCTTGAGGCCAATTGTCAGAATCTCACTATATTCCTGGATGCAAATGGTAATGCAACCGTAGTCCCGATAGATGTAGATAATGGTTCCGGTGGAGGATGTAATGGAGGTAATCTTGAGTATGATTTATCACAGACCGATTTCAATTGTTCTGATCTGGGGCCAAATTTAGTGGTGTTGACAGTTACTGATCAAAATGGTGCAACAGCAACATGTTCGGCAGTAATTACAGTAGTGGATGCCATGCCGCCAACTATAACCTGTCCGGCAAACGTTACTGTGGCATGTGAAACAATATCCAATCCGGAAAATACAGGTCAGTTTGGTAATGCCACAGCAATGGATAATTGTCCAGGTGTTACAATTAATGAAACGCATGTGATCAATCTGAATGATTGTAACGTAGGAACAATAGTCAGGACATTTGTTGCAACAGATGCATCCGGCAATACATCATCCTGTGTACAGACAGTCACGGTCACTAATTCTAATCCTCTTGATTTGGGTGATATCACATGGCCTGATTCGCCTGTCAGTGTCAATATTTGTAATTCCACAGCCCCAGGTAATATACCAAATGGTGTTCCGGTCATCAATCCGGCTGCACTGCAGTGTGCCAATCCAGTTGTTACATTTTCGGATGTGGTACAAACATTTGTGGATAACAATCCTGCAACCCCTTGTAAAGTTATTACCAGGACCTGGACCATAACAGACAATTGTCAGCCAAACGGAATATTTATGTTTGTGCAGATCATTAATGTGCAGGATATGGTGCCACCGGCTTTTACCAATATCAATGATATGACAAAGGTTGCTAACGCTAATTGTGTTGCAGCATTTACGATCATTGCATCGGCAACTGATTGTGCCGGTGTTTCCATAACCAATAACTCACCTTATGGAGCTACTACAGGTGCAAATGCCAGTGGAAATTATCCAATTGGTGTGACCACGGTAATATTTACGGCAACAGATGGCTGCGGTAATATATCAACGATGGATGTAGTCATTACTGTAACTGATCCGAACCCAACCGTCATACAATGTGAGAAAGCTGTAGTCTTCCTTCCACAGGAAACTGAAATCACCTTGCCGGCTGATACGTTTGTAATCTTTATTGAGGGAAATTGTACCACAGGTGATGATTTTATCATTAGTTTTTCCCGAACGAATGCATTTGATACACTTCGTACCTATGATTGTGGAGATGTAGGCGTAAGCACATTTTCGCTTTGGTTCTGGAGTGGAGATGGGACACAGTTGTTGGATAGTTGTACAACTGCAGATCTTGATCTACGAGATCCAGCTGATTTCTGTATGGATGGATTATTGTTATGGGGAAATATTGAAAATGAAGATGGTTATCCGGTGAGCGATATTGAGGTTAGCATTACCAATGCGCTGATGACGCCGGATACTACGGATCATAGTGGTCAATACCAGATTGAAGGCCTCAATGAAAATATAGGGTATAGTGTTGCACCATTTAATGATGAGCATCACCGTGACGGAGTCTCTACACTTGACCTGGTGATGATACAAAAACATCTTCTCGGTAAGGCAAAACTGAATTCACCTTACAAGATGATCGCTGCTGATGCTAATAAGAGTGGTCATCTAACGGCGTTGGATTTAATTGAAATCCGGAAGCTGATCCTGGGGATTAATAGCAGATTCCCGAACAATACATCATGGAGATTTGTGGACCGCCAATATTCATTCCCGGATCCCTATAATCCTTTTGTACCTGGATTTCCCGAGTCTGTCTGGATTGATAGTGTGACACAAGGTGTTGATACTGCAGATTTCGTAGCCGTTAAGGTGGGGGATGTAAATGGATCTTATTTCCTTAACAAAGCCGGAACCGGAAAGCTTGAGCCAAGGAGTAGTTCTGACTATGATTTGAAAATCAGACGTTCGGCTGAGCAAAAGGAAGGGGCGCAGAAATGGGAAATTATTGGACTCCCTGATCAGGGATTCATTGATGGATTGCAATTTGGATTGTTCGTTGGCGATCTTCCTGAAGATAGGGTCAAGGAAATCTGTTCAGACATTATGACTCCAGACCAATGGTATTATAATCCCGATACCAGAACGATTATGGTAAGCTGGTCTTCTGGCAATGCTGAAAATCTGGATGGGAAGCTCATATTATCTGTACCTGACCTCGGTATTCCAATGGAACAGGTTGAAATCGGGACCTCCTCGATGGAAGGAGAGACCTACCTCATGGATGATGACAATGTTACGATCAGGAAGATTAAACTTAGAGCTGATCCTATTGAAGGAACAATTGCCACTGAATACAATTTGTTTCAGAACATTCCCAATCCTTTTAATGAGAGTACCATTATACGCTTTTCGCTGCCAAAGGAAGAAACAGTCACATTGGTTATCCATGATGTTACCGGTCGTCAGCTGAGTACCCATGAAATTAAATGTCATGCCGGTACAAATGATTTTACCATTAAAAACCAGGAGCTGGGAGCTCCGGGTATCTATTACTATACATTATACACGCTCAATGCCAGTTTTACCCGCAAAATGAGCTATACAGGTAATTAGTTTTTTTGAGACGCAGGGTCATTCAATCGATCCAAAGACGTTACTGTTTGGGAAATCCCCCTCCTTGAGGGGGATTTTTTTATTGATTGAAAACTAAATCATTATAGTTTATAAATTAAATATTATATAAAATATTGAAAATAAGCATAATACATGTTATGTTATTGAATCATATAAAAAATACCATTATCTGGGTATATTATCATATTAACACTAATCTATATTTGTACTGGCATTAAAGATTTTCTTAATCTGTTAGATGCTGATTTAGATATTAGTACAGGTTACATTTAATTTTATATTTATTTGCAACCTGAATTGGCCTGACCTGGCCACCTGACCTACCTGAACGATAATAAGCCTACGCGGGCGGATTACATTTTTTCGTGTATCCGACTGCAGTGATCACACAATTGCTATTGCAAGAGATGTATGGCCTTTAGCTCTACTCTTTCGATATAGGCTTAACTATTTTTTTTTAACTAAAACTAAGATCTCATGAAGAAAACGGACATTTCTGTTTCTCTCAGGGATGGTGTGCGTAAACGTCTCAAACAGTATTCAAGACTTTTGTCCCAATCCCTGTCAGCGAGCTTACTACTTCTGACGCTCACATGGCTAAACCCGGTCTCAGGACAGGGTAATTGCTCGCTCGGTTGCCACGGCGCTCAGGTTTCTCTCGGTACTGATTGTACTGCGGAAGTAACATTATCAATGATTGTTGCGGAAACAAGTTCATGCCCAAATGGGCAATTTGTTGTTTATGTCTACACGTTGCAAGGGGATACAATCCCGAACGCTACTGTAACAGAAGCACAAATCGGTATGACACTTATTGCCAGTGCCCGTGACCTTATTTCTGGAAACAGTTGTTGGTCATACATTACTGTACAGGACAAACTCCCACCTCAGATTGAGTGTGAGTGTACTCCGGTAGGTCATATAACAGGAACGCTGACTGCAGCAGATCCTTCGACCAACCTGAGCTTTCCTTGTATGGCTTTCGCACCGGCTTTTTTAGTGCCGTTAGCTGGTAATCATTACTATGACGAATGGAATTTCCAGATTGCAGAAGCAGGGATGTATACATTTACATTTTCGGGAACACTTACGGATGGATTGGGTGCGATTTATGCAAACGATTTTAATCCTGCCAGTGTCTGCACCAATTTGTTGGGAGGTGATGACGATTCCGGAGGTGGGCTTAATCCATTAATTGTGATTCAGCTCAACATGGTTCCAGGAAATTATGTATTTGTAACATCAACATGGAATGCGGCAAATACTGGTGCATATTCCTGGTGGATCACAGGTCCGGGGGATGTATTTAACGGTGGTGAAGACTGCTTTAAATCATGTTCTGATGTTGACCAGTCACATCCGCTACCTGTTGTCTTTGATAATTGTACAGACAATGCTACTCCGATTCTTTTAAATGAAGAAATTGAAGTATTGTGTCATCCGCAGTTTGTCAAAAAGCTTACCAGGCAATGGACAGCTGTTGATGCCAGTGGTAATCATGCGGATACTTGCATTCAGGTATTTTACCTGGAGCGTATCGATTTTAATGATATCGTATTTCCTGACTCCTTTACTGTTCTGCTTGGAAATGCTTTTATCTGTGATGAACCCTTTACAGATTTAAATCATGACGGCTATCCGGATGCAATTCCTGTAGGAGAAGGTGGCGCTGGTGTGCCAACAATTAATGGAATACCCATTTATCCGGATTTCATTTTCTATTGTAATTCCAGTGTTGCGGTTCAAGATGTGCCAATCAACAACCCAAATAGTTGTGTCAAAAAGGTCATGCGTATCTGGACTGTCAATGAATGGCATTGCACAGGAGAACGAGATACATTGTATGCTCAGTTGATTGAGATTGTAGACAATGAAGGCCCTTCAATTGTATGCCCACTTGGTTTTTCACACACAACCACAGGACATAATTGTACCGCCAATATCTGGATTCCAGCTGCAACCGTATCAGACAATTGCAGTAACATCAACAGTGTAACCGTAGCCTATCCAGGTGGTTTCAAGAGCCAGAATGGATTGTTCTACGCAACCTTACCGGTAGGTAACAATGTACTTACCTATACAGCGTATGACCAGTGTTATAATTCTTCACAATGCACGATGACTATAGTTGTGGAAGACAAGACTCCTCCTGTAGCTGTCTGTGACGAACACACCGTAGTATCACTGACACTTGGCGGACCATATGGGTTGACCAAAGTGCCTGCATCTGTTTTTGATGATGGTAGTTATGATGCTTGTGGTCCTGTAACGTTCAGGGCACGTAGAATGGATTCATGTCTTGAATTCGACTGGACAACAGAAGGTGGTGGTATTGATGAAATCCCTAACGGAATTATCAACAGCAGGGATCATGGCACGGTACACCGTCCAAAAGTTCCGTTTGCTTGCTGCGATGCAGGTGCAGGCCCAATTATGGTTGAACTTGAGGTAACAGATGCATCCGGTAATGTTAATTATTGCATGGTTGAAGTCATCGTACAAGATAAGATCAAGCCTACGCTTACATGCCCAAGTGACATCACCATCAGTTGTGACTATCCACTTAATCTTGATGATTTGAGTGATTTTGGTAATGTCGTCAGAGATCAGCATGATGTACAGGAGTGGTGTATATATGATCCTTCCAATGATGAAGATGCAGATCAGCAGGGATTTGTTTGCGGAATTGATGGTATCGCTACGGACAATTGTGACCTGGAAATCAGTGTTAGGGATTATCCGGTCATCAACAATTGCGGAGTTGGTTATATCCAGCGTATCTGGAGGGCTGAAGACTCAAACGGATTTGATGAGTGTACGCAATATATCTATATTGTTAATTTCGATCCAATTACGACAGATTCTATTGATTGGCCGGATGATTATCATGGTCTGGAATGTCGTGAGGGTACCGATCCTGAAGATCTTGACTATCCATACGATAAGCCACGTGTACGGGAAGATGCTTGTGATCTGATAGGCATCACCTATGAGGATGTAGTATTTCCGATTGTAGATGGTGCTTGCTTTAAAATACTTCGTACCTGGAAAATTATCGAATGGTGTCTGTACGAACAGTATGGTGGTATTGTAAATAATGTCAACTATTGGGAGCACGTTCAGGTAATCAAAGTGGTTAATCAATTTGGCCCGGACTTCCTGACAGATCAACCTACGATTGAACAATGCAATGACTTTGATTGCGGTGGTATTCCATTGCAGTTGATTCAGCGCGCGGATGATGATTGTACGCCTGATAATTTAATTCAATGGTCGTATGCCGTTGATTTAAATAATGACCATACTATTGATTATGGGCCTTTCAGTGGTCTGGGTGCTGTCATTGATGCCTCCGATACTTATCCATTAGGCTATCATCGTATTATTTACTCATTCGAAGACAGATGTGGCAATCGCACGGTTCGCGAGCAATTGTTGAATCTTAAATCTTGTAAAGCACCGGTTCCGGTATGTATCCATGGATTGTCTGCAGATCTGATGGCTGTTGATACAGATGGAGACGGACATGAGGATACAGGAATGGTTACTATATGGGCTACTGACTTCAACGCCAGCAGTTATCATCCATGTGGATTCCCATTTGAGTACTCGCTGACGCCTGATATACATGACAAGAGCCGCATATTCACTTGTGAAGATGTAGGCCAGGGTCAGGTACCTGTCAATCTGTATGTTACAGATGCACTGGGCAATCAGGCATATTGTGAGACCTACATTATCATACAGGATAACAATGAGGTATGTCCTGAAGGTGGAAACCTTACAGGTACCATTACTGGAAATGTTAGTACAGAAACATCTGACAATGTATTGGATGTAGCTGTCGAGATCGCAGGTTCAACGTTACTTCCAATCAATACAAATCATTCAGGAACATATACATTCCCTGCCATGCCGGTAGGAGGAAACTATACGGTTAGTCCTGGAAAAAACAATGATTTCAAGAATGGAGTATCAACACTTGACCTTGTTGACATACAAAAGCATTTGTTAGGTATCAAGGATTTGTCAAGTCCATACAAGATGATAGCTGCTGATGCGAATAATTCAGAAACCATCACTGCTGTTGACCTTATTGAAATAAGAAGGTTGATCCTTGGTATTTCAACTGAATTGCCAAACAATGAAAGCTGGCGCTTTGTGGATAAGACTTATGTTTTCCCGGATCCATACAATCCATGGATGCAGGATATTCCTGAGAATCGTATCCTGAGCCCATTATCATTGGGTATGAATCATGCTGACTTCTTCGGTATTAAGATCGGTGACGTAAATAATACTGTTAAAGCAAATGCAGCAAGTGTTCTGCCAAGAGGTTCAGGCAAAGTACTTGACCTTGTGGTGGATGATCGTACAATATCTGCAGGTGAAACTTTTGAGTTACCTGTATATGCTGCCGATGCAATCTCACTTGAAGGAATGCAATTCAGTCTTGATATGGCAGCAGGTATCCAGTTGGTTGATGTGAAGTCAGGTATGATGGATGTCACAGAGGATAATTTTGGTTGGTTGAATAACCGTACCATTACCTCTAGCTGGAATAAGGCAGAAGGACTGACTGTTGATGAAACACAGGTTCTGTTTACACTGGTACTCAAAGCCGGTACGACAACTAAGTTGAGTGAAGCTATTTCCTTATTATCTGATCCTACAGTAGCAGAAGCCTACAACACGGATAGCGATATTATGGATCTTGCTCTTACCTTCCGTGGTTCCGAAGATCGCTTTGATTTTGAATTGCTTCAAAATGAGCCAAACCCATTCATCAGCACAACTCAGATAGGATATGTTATTCCTCAGAGTGGTGAAGTGACATTGACATTGTTTGACCTTACCGGAAAACAAATTCTCGTACAGAAAGTCAATGGCGTGAAGGGTCTGAACAAAGTAGAACTGAGCAAAGATGATATCGGTGCCCAGGGAATGATTTACTACCAGGTTCAGTTCCAGGGTTATACTGCAACGAAGAAAATGTTGATACTTTAAAAAGTCTTAGCATTTAATTATAAGAATTACTGTTTTTGGGATGGGACCCCTCTCCGCGCAAGTGGAGGGGGTTCTTTTTTTTAGGGGGGTTCACTTTTCTTCTTAAGTAACACTAGGTAGCTTAGTTGCCTTTATCTTTGCGCCACGATGGGCAGGATTATGGGAATAGACTATGGATTAAAAAGGACGGGGATCTCGGTGACGGATACTAACCAGATTATTGTCACAGGCCTTGAAACACAGGAGACCTCAACAGTTCTGGCCTTCATCGTAAATTATGCCAGCCATGAACCCCTGGATGAAATAGTTGTTGGATATCCTTTTGTTGAAGGTGCATGGGGAGACAGAAGATTTAAGGAAAAACTGGATGGATTCATTGCGGATTTGAAAAAGGCATTTATTTTGATACCTGTTTCACTTCATGATGAAAGAAATACTTCAGTTCATGCGAAGGAGATTATCAGCCAGAGCGGCTTTAAAAAAAGTAAACGAGAAGATAAAGGTCTGCTGGATAAAACCAGTGCCATTTTAATATTACAGGAATATTTGGGACATATATGATTCTTCCTATTTATGCTTATGGTCAGTCGGTCTTGCGCAAGAAAGCTCATCCCATTGAACCGGATTTTACTGATCTCAAGGGCCTCATCGATGATATGTATCAGACGATGTATAGTGCCAGAGGTGTTGGTTTAGCTGCTCCACAAATTGGAAAGGATATAAGGCTCTTTATTATGGACACCTTGCAATTGGAGAAAACCGAAAGGAAAATGGTTGGTGGCATAAAAAAAGTTTTTATCAATGCAGAGTTACTTGATGAAACCGGAGAGCCCTGGTCATATGAGGAGGGCTGTCTTAGTATCCCGGATATTCATGCGGAGATAGAGCGATTGCCTGTCATACAAATCCGGTATTTGGATCAGGATTGGATACAGCATACAGAAACCTTCGAAGGTATGAATGCCCGAGTTATTCAACATGAATATGATCATATTGAGGGGGTCCTGTTTATAGATCATATGAAACCTTTAAAGAGGCGTATGATCAACAGGAGGTTGGAAAAAATCAAAAAGGGAGAGATTGACGCAGGTCATCCAATGCGTTTTGTTAGCCCTTGATACTTTCAACCAGGCCTGTTTTTATTTTCTGCCAAAATCGGCTGGAATTTCTCCCCAGATTTCTGTTTCCCATTTGAGGATGGGGTTTTTCCACTGATTTTCTTTTAACCACTTCTCAGCTCGTTGGATCATATCAAAAAGCTCAGCATTATTTCGGCTGGGTTTCAGCTGTGTATTTGCTTTTTTCCTGTTTACCCATGCAATGGCAGTTCTGGAATCAGAATAAATAGGGGTAGTAGCGTCATTTTTCTTTTGAAGCAAGGCAAGGGCATGAACCAATGCGAGGAATTCCCCGATATTGTTTGTTCCATCTTTCGCAGGGCCATAGTGAAAAATTTCAGATCTATCGGCGGTCCATACGCCCCGATACTCCATAAGGCCCGGATTTCCGCTGCACGCTGCATCAACACTGATACTTTCAAAAATAATTTTACCTGTGCCTCTGGAAGCTTTTACGGGTTGAGTGGATGGTGCCTTTTTTTTAAAAACAGGGCTTTGGCGGTATGCATTTTCCGCTTCGGCCTTGGTTTCGAATGACTTATACACAGCATTCGGAAAATTTTTCACCTGAGCCTGGCATGATTCCCAGCTGGAATAGATGCCGGGATGATGGCCGTGCCAAACCACGTAGTATTTTTGTTTTTTAGGACTCATTGATCTGTAATATTAATGGAAACATCACAATTGGGGTGGATTGATACGCATTGCCATCTTTATGCGGCTGAATTTGAGGAGGATAGGGATGCTATGATGCAAAGGGCCATGGATGCAGGCGTCAATTGGATGTTGCTGCCCAATATTGACATGGAGAGTATTCCGGGTATGTTGGATCTGGTCAATAAATACCCACAAATCTGCAGGCCGATGATGGGACTTCATCCGTGCTCGGTAAAACAAGATTTTCAATCCATCCTGGATAAAATGAAAGGTGAGTTTTCCAGAGAGAAATATATAGGAGTGGGGGAGACTGGTATTGATTTGTATTGGGACACAACCTACAAATCCCAGCAAATTGAGGCGTTTGAACAGCAAATCGAATGGGCAAAGGAATTTGATTTACCCGTGATCATTCATTCCAGGGAATCCCAGGACTTAACCATTGACATAATATCAAGGCATCAGGATGGCTCCTTAAGAGGCATCTTTCATTGCTTTGGAGGAGATATTGAACAAATCAAAAAAATAGATGCCCTTGGTTTTAAAGTTGGGATCGGTGGTGTGGTCACCTTTAAAAAGGCTGGATTAGCTGAGCTTTTACCTCAAATTCCGTTTCATATGATGGTTTTGGAGACGGATTCACCATACCTGGCACCGGTGCCCTATCGTGGGAAACGAAATGAGCCTGCATACCTTGTCGGTATTGCAATGAAGATCGCTGAAACGCTGGGAATGCCAATTAATGAGGTTTCCAGGATCACTTCCGAGAATGCAGAGGCTGTATATGGAAAGAAGGTTTAAATTTGCAGTCCCCTAAGCTGGATTCTGACGAGATGAAGGCTGAAAGGGAATGGAGAGTTGGCCGAGTGGTCGAAGGCGCACGCCTGGAAAGTGTGTAGGCTCCAAAAGGGTCTCTAGGGTTCGAATCCCTAACTCTCCGCCTTCGCTCGCCGTAAAGGGCGAGCTTCGGCGGATAAAATCCGCTTTAAATTTGGAGACAAGCTTCAGCGGAAGTAATCCGTTGGATTCAGGAAAATTGGTATTCCTGCAGTGAGACCAATGCCGTCTACTTAACTAGTTTAGTCAGATTCATGATACAACGCATTCAAACTCTTTTCCTTTTTTTAGCTGCGGCTTGTTTTGCCATTCTATTCAAAGCTCCAATGGCTACAAGTGACAAACCAACTGCCCAATTCTTAGCAGATCAGGTTTACACCATACAAGACCACCTAGCACTTCTGGGATTGGTCATTTTTGGAATTGCAATTGCTCTGATTACTATTTTTCTTTACAATAATCGTAAGCTTCAAATTAAGCTTGGGTATGGGGTGATACTAATGTCTATTGTACTTCCTTTGGTTTCCTTCCTATTGCTCAACAATGATACTGTCAATCAGGATAGGACGGCACAAATACATGATCAGTGGGGCATGTTTATCCCATTGCTTTCTGTCCTGCTTGTACTCCTTGCCAATCATTATATCCGTAAAGATGACCAGTTGGTAAAATCCATGGACAGGCTTCGTTGAAAATTATGGGGAGTCATCTGTAATTTCCATTACCCATATGGAAATCTAACTTTTAGCTTTGATGAATCAAGACCTTAGTTTTCCCGGAGATCAATCTTTTTGGCGATACCATTTTCGCAACAGTAAGGATGAGAAAGCCGTTTACATATACTGATATGAAAAATAGCGGGTTTCCTGTAAAACTTATCTTTTCCTGGATGATCATCCTGCTGCCTTTTATATCCATTGGTCAGGTTCGTCAGCAGGAGTCCCAGCCAGATACTGCAAAAAACAGAATGATCCTCATTGACCATTTTGGAAAGTTAATCGAAGACAAGGAAGGAATTGAGCCGGTTAAATGGATATCACAGGGATTGCAATTGAGAATTGATAGCACATATATCTATGCAGATTCAGCTGTGATTTTTGGTGAAGACAGGATCTTTGCCTATGGGGATGTAGTGATCCAGCAAGGTGATTCGCTCAATGTCTTTACAGATACGTTGTATTACTTTAAGGAAACAGATATTGCTGATTTAAAAGGTGAGGTTACACTTGAACAGGGAACTAAGCAATTATGGACTAAAGACCTGATCTACCACCTAGGAGAACGGTATGGTGAATATACCCAGGGAGGTATCATGATCGACAAATCCCTTCAGGTTTCATCCAAGCGAGGAATATACTATGCAGATGGAGAGGAGGTAGTCTTTAAAGACAGTGTGGTGGTGCTTCATCCTGAATTCAACCTTGCAGCGGACTCTATGAGATATAATGGGGCTGAATCTAAAGTATTATTTACAGGGCCTACCAACATTTATACACCGGCTGCGAAGATTTATTGTGAGTCCGGGTTTTACGATCTGATTACTGAAACTGCTGAGTTTAATAGTCATGCGCAGTATGCAGGGGACCAGAAAAAGGCTACTGCGGATACTATTCGTTATATGGCCACGGATAAGGAAGTAATTATGATCGGAAATGTGTTGGTAGAAGAAAATGACAAAAGGATAGACGCTTCCACGCTTCGATATTTTGAAAAAACCGGGGAGACATGGATCTATGGAGCACCAGCCAGGTATTCAGACAGTACCAGGACTGTTAATAGTCCCGAGATTTTTTACAATGAAAAAACCGACCAGGTGACTACTAAAGGCAGAGGCACTGTGGTTGATGGTGCGATGCAGATGGAGTTTGATAATTCGGATTTTGATCAGAGCACCGGTATTGGAAAGTTTAGTGGTAATGTGATGTGGAGAGATACCACCAACAACGTTGGTATTTTCACAGACACCATGGATGTTACGAATAGTGCTGACTATGTACTGGCTTATGGATTAAACCGCTCTCTTTTTTTTACATTGGTGGATGGGGACACTTTATACATCGCTGCTGATACCTTGAATATGGAAACACAAAAGGATTCATCAGATACGCAGGATACCTTCAGGATCATCCGCGCTTACCATGATGTGCGTCTTTATAAATCAGATATGGCGGGGGTGGCTGACTCCCTTTCTTTTAATTCGCGTGACAGCTTGTTTAGTTTTTTCGGACAACCGGTATTGTGGGCTGATACAACTCAATTTAGTGCAGACACTATCGAGATGTCGATTCGGAATAACACGATTGATGATATTATATTGACCCAGAAAGCGTTGATTATTTCAGAATTGTACGGGCAATACTATGACCAGATCAAGGGGAAATCGATCATTGCGCATTTTGACAGTAGTGAAATAAAGGATATGTGGGTAACAGGTAATGCCGAATCCATTTATTACACCCGGGATGATCACGATGCCTTTATAGGCGTCAATAAAACCATTTGTAGCAAAATGTATTTCACTTTTTTGCAAGGGCAGATTCATGTCCTCAAGTATTATGGGGATAATGCCTCCAGTATGATGCCTATGTCAGATGTTGATCATGATGCTTTGCGTTTGGAAGGATTCCATTGGCGTGCAACGGAGCGGCCTCTCACTGTTAATGATTTACTGAAATGAAACAGGTAATTCGGCTCAGCAGCCTATTGACTTTTATTGTATGCTGGTTGGCTTTTATTGGAGTGGCTACCGCTACCAATCCTAAGGATGAAGCCGCTCAATTGTTTCAGCATAAACAGTACAAGGAAGCATTGGATGTATGGTATGGTTTGGTCCAGGATGGAAATGTTGGCGCAGGTATTTATTATAACATAGGTGTTGCAGAATCTTTGCTTGGACAGACGCCGAAGGCTGTCCTGGCTTTTGAAAAAGCACTTCGATTCAAACCTGCAGACAAAAGAATACTTGAAGCAATAGTGCTGGAGCGAAAGAAAATAGAAAGTGCAGTTATACCTGTTCCAACATTTTTTCTCTCCAGATGGATTAAAACGACATTGTCTTTTTTACGGCCCGGATATTGGGCAATAATTGGATTAACCATTATTTTATTATTACTTGTTTGGATAACAAAAGATAAGAACAACGCGTGGAGGAACCAGGGGACTGAAAGAAGGAAGGTTTTGATTTTGCTTGCAGCTGGGATACTCTTTCTTTCATGTGCATGGCTTTCTTACCGGCAGCTTTACCGTACAGATGAAGCTGTTGTTGTTGCTGAATGTGTATTCAGACAAGCGCCCTCAGATGATAGCCCTTCATTGAGGACCATTTATCCCGGTGAAAAGGTTATCATGTCGGATCAAATAGGAGAATGGCATCAGGTTCGCCTCTTAAACCTCGACGAAGGATGGGTGAAAAGTGAGTCGTTCGAATTGATTAAGATCGATGGGGTAGCACCTGCAAAAGGTAAATGACCCCTGATACTATTTTTTAGACGTCTTCGCGAACGCCGATAATGGATCTTGCGAGGTCAACGGCCATTTGCAATTGTTCCTTTGGTGTAAGGTAACTGGTATCGATCACTGTTGCATCTGATGCCTGCTTTAGGGGGGAATCTTCACGCGTTGAATCAATATGATCTCTCAGCAATAGATTTGCTTTCACTTCTTCATGGCTGATGTCGATGCCTTTGTTTTTCAATTCCAGCCAACGTCGTTCGACTCTAACTTCGAGATCAGCAATTAGAAACAGCTTCAACTCTGCTTGTGGAAAGACAACAGTGCCAATATCACGGCCATCCATCACCACACCTTTTTCAATACCCATTCTTCGTTGTTGTGCGACCATTTCTCTACGCACGGCGGATAGAGCTGAGACATTGCTTACCAATTGGTTGATTTCAGGTTCACGGATGGCCGCTTCTACATTTTCATGATTGAGCCAGGTGATCTGGGTGTCATGATCAAAGCTCAGATGGATCGAAATATTTCTCAACGCTGAAGCTACCTGCTCATCATCCTCAAGATTGATGCTAAAGCGTTTGAAGTATAGTGTTATAGCCCTGTACATTGCACCTGAGTCAATGTGGACATAGCGTAGGCGTTTTGCCAGTGCACTGGCAAGGGTGCTTTTGCCACATGACGAATAACCGTCAATGGCGATGATGATTTTACGAAGTCCTGATGGCATGATAGTAGTACAAACGTAAAGGATTTTCGTAAATAACGAAAAGCCTTGCCTGTATTTGTCAGGCAAGGCTTTTATGGTATAATTCCTTTACAGATCAGCAATGAAGGATCAATACTCATCCTCATTAAAGAGGAAGTCATCTTTCCTGGGATAATCCGGCCAGATATCCTCGATGCTTTCGAACAGTTCTCCTTCGTCTTCCATCTCCTGGAGGTTTTCGATTACTTCCAGTGGTGCTCCGGAGCGAATCGCATAATCGATCAATTCATCACGGGTTGCCGGCCATGGTGCTTCTTCAAGGTGATGAGCTAATTCAAGTGTCCAGTACATGAAGTATATAACTAATGAATGAAATTAAAATATTCGTAATGATGGCAGTAACGCCACACCGGGTGATCAAGTTCCCCAGGTGCGATTTGCTGCAAAAGTAAAAAATCTACTTAGCTGAACAACTAAATGCTCAACTTTTTTTAACAAAAAACAGATTTATATCTAATTAAAAATCAGCATTTTATGTAAACCTTCTGCAATTCATCGCAAATACCGTAAGGATTGAACGCTATAAAGATGATTTACCGGACAAGGTTTAACCTTTGCCGGGTCAATCATCGAAATCAAAACGGAAGTCATGAGGAGCCTTAATGGGCTCCCTCTGTTTAAGGATATTAGAGGATCAGCATGGCGTCACCATAGGTATAAAACCTGTATTTATCCTTTATGGCTTTTTTGTAAGCATCCATGATTAAATCAAATCCTCCAAATGCAGCTGCCATAATCAACAGGCTGGATTTTGGCATATGAAAATTGGTGATCATGGCATCCGGCAAACTAAAATCATAAGGTGGAAAAATGAACTTATTGGTCCAACCTTCAGCAGGTTTGAGCAAGCCTGATGCGGAGACGGCAGATTCTATAGCCCGCATAGAGGTTGTACCTACTACGCACACTTTATGGCCTGCTCTTTTAGAGGCATTTACAATTTCTGAAGCTTCTTCGGTGATGCGGAAATATTCGGCGTCCATTTTGTGTTTGGACAAATCTTCTACATCTATGCTCCTGAAGGTGCCTAATCCAACGTGGAGTGTTATTTCCGCAAAGTTTACACCCTTGATTTCAAGGCGTTTCATCAATTCACGCGTAAAGTGCAAACCGGCAGTTGGTGCAGCTACTGCGCCTTCTTCTTTAGCATAAATCGTCTGATATCTTTCCTTGTCGGATTCTTCGGCTTTACGGTTTATATATTTTGGCAGGGGTGTCTGTCCCTGAGATCGCAGCAGGGATGTAAATTCTTCATCTGTACCGTCAAAAAGAAAACGGATAGTCCGGCCTCTGGAAGTGGTATTGTCTACAACTTCAGCCACCAATATTTCATTTCCTTTCTTATCAAGGAAATAGAGTTTGTTGCCTACCCGGATTTTTCGGGCGGGATCAACCAACACATCCCAGAGCCTTGCCCTTGAATTTAATTCGCGAAGGAGAAATACTTCAATTTCTGCATCTGTTTTTTCCTTTTTGCCGTAGAGGCGGGCAGGAAAAACTTTTGTATTGTTGAAGATCATGGCATCCCCGTCATCAAAGTATTCAAGGATGTCTTTGAAGGTTTTGTTTTCCATCAAACCGGTCTTCCGGTGAATGACCATCATTCTTGATTCATCCCTTTCTTTGGCGGGATATTTTGCAATGAGTTTTTCCGGAAGTTCAAAAGCGAACTGTGAAAGTTTTGTACGCATAATTGGTTGGATAAAAAAATTGGACGGCAAAGATAATATTAACGGGACTCAAAAAGTGAAATGTAATTGGCTTATTTTGTGGGGATAAGAACATAATTACCCCAAAAGAGTTGCCCGGACCGGACATGTCGTCCTAAAGGAGGGCTTGATCGAATAACCCGGGGCCTAATTTGAGAGAACCTATACATTTGAGTACCATGTTTCTGAAGGTCATTTATGAAAGTATAGTGCAGGCATTTCAACAATTGTCTGCCAACAAACTGAGGAGTTTCCTGTCCCTGACAGGTATCAGTATTGGTATCATTTGCATTATTTCAGTGCTTTCAGCTGTGGATTCCCTCAAGGATAATGTCAGTAAGAGCTTTGAAAAACTGGGAAATGATGTCCTATATGTAGACAAAATGCCCTGGAATGAGGATCCCGGCCAGAATTGGTGGAAATATCAGCAAAGGCCGGAGCCAAGCTATGAAGATCTGTTGGCCGTCAAGAAAAAAACAAAACTATCCGATCTGGCTAGCTTTTCTGTTTTTGTTCCGGGAAGGACTGTCAAGTTTGGTTCCAACAATGTAGAAGGAGCCTTTATAGCCGGTGTTACCGACGATTATGATGATATATTCAATTTCGAATTCTCCAAGGGGAGGTTTTTTACTCCTTTTGAATCAGCCAATGGCACCAACAGGGCTATTATCGGAGCTGTACTGGCTGATGAATTATTTGGATTGACCGATCCAATTGGCAAGAAAATGAAGATTAAGGGAATGGATTTCCAGGTGATCGGGGTATTGAAGAAAGAAGGTACCACCCTGATCAATATTTTCCAATTTGATGAAGCGATCCTGATCAGTTTTAATTCAGCCAAGAAGCTGGTCAATGTAAAGTCAAGATACACCTGGGGGACGTCCCTCAACATCAAAGCGAAAGAAGGAGTGTCCCTGGATGATTTAAGGGACGAAGTCACCGGCATTTTGCGAAGCGAAAGGAAGATAAAACCAAAGGAGACGGAAAACTTCGCGATCAATCAATTGTCCATGTTTACCAACCTTCTGGAACCGATCTTCAGTACAATGAATGTTGTCGGTATTTTTATCGGTGGGTTTTCCATCCTGGTTGGTATGTTTAGTGTAGCTAATATCATGTTTGTTTCTGTTAAAGAACGAACAAGTATTATTGGTATAAAGAAAGCATTGGGTGCGAGGAAATCTATTATTCTTCTGGAGTTTTTAATTGAATCAGTTGTCTTATGCCTGATAGGTGCATTCATTGGATTGCTGATCGTTTATGGCTTATTAAAGCTTGCCACAGTTGCCTTTCATTATGACATCTATCTGACTTCAGGAAATATCATTATTGCCATGATACTTGCATTGGTGATCGGCGTATTATCAGGATTGATTCCTGCCTGGCAGGCGGCAAGACTGGATCCGGTAGAAGC
>JAGOIB010000006.1:0-6919 GCA_017995875.1 Saprospiraceae bacterium | reverse complement strand
ACGATTGGGGTGTGATGGGAAATAAAAAAACCCAATCCTAAGATGAATCTTCTGATCGGGTTTTTAAACTATTCCAGTTCTAGAAAGGGTGAGAGACTTGCCAGAATAATTTATTATTTATCCTGCTGCCTGTAAGACAGCCTTGAATGCATCGGGATGATTGAGTGCCAGGTCAGCTAACGTCTTACGATTTAGCTGGATATTGGCTTTGTCAAGTTTGTTGATCAATTTTGAATACGTAGTGCCATTCATTCTGGCGGCTGCATTGATACGGGCTATCCATAATCTCCTGAAAGCGCGTTTCTTGAGTTTACGGTGATCGTATGCATAGCCCATGGCTTTATCAAGGGCATTTTTTGCTACGGTGTAGACATTGCTACGGGCGCCGAAAAAACCTCTTGTGGCTTTTAATACTTTTTTCCTTCTTTTCCGGGAGGCTACCGCGTTTACTGATCTAGGCATAACTTTTCAATTTGGTTTGACAGGGGGCTAAGCGCCACTTTGGTCCTGGCAAACAGGTATGAATTAATTAGTACTGTTTTCTGATTATTGGCACAACATTCTTTTCACGCGTGCTTCATCGGCCACACTTACCATAGCAGACCCTCTCAGGCGCAGTTTGGTATTCTTGTCCTTGTTACGCATACGGTGGGAAGTATTCGCCTGAAAGCGCTTGACCTTACCGGAACCGGTAATTCTAAAACGCTTTTTTGCCCCACTATGGGTCTTCATCTTTGGCATTTCCTATAGATTTTTTTTCAAAAGGACTGCAAATATAGCCATAATTGGCTAATTACCTATAGGAGGGGCAGAACATTACTTTTTCTTTTTGGGAGCGATCATAACGATCATTCGGCGACCTTCCATTTTTGGAAGGCTCTCGGCAGCGCCATATTCCTCTAATTCCTTCAACATTTTAAGTAGAAGGAGCTCTCCTCTTTCCTTGAAAACGATGGTTCGGCCTCTGAAATGGACGTAAGATTTGACTTTGGAGCCCTCTTCAAGGAATTTCTGGGCATGTTTGACTTTGAATTCAAAATCATGCTCATCGGTATTCGGGCCAAAACGGATTTCCTTAATGACTGTCTTTGAGGTATTTGCCTTGATTTCTTTTTCCTTCTTACGCTTATTGTAAAGGAACTTATTGAATTCAATGATACGGCAAACCGGTGGGTCGGCATTGGGGGAGATCATGACCAGGTCCTGACCCATATCCTCAGCCCAGTTACGTACCTGTCTGGTTGGGTAAATACCTGGCTCGATGGTTTTACCTGCTATTTTACTAACATCTTCAAGATTGTCACCTACGAGACGAATGTCTGGAACACGGATGTCCCCATTGATCTGAAATTTGTTTTCGTCTTGTTTTGAGGGGGGGTAATTATTTGGAAATCGTTTAGCCAAGGATTAATGCTTTAGGTTAAGGATAAAAGGATAGCTGCAACGCTGTTCCTTTTGGGCGAACAGGCGAGAAGATGGTATGGAAAATGAACTGAGAATAAGGATAACCTGACCAGTTTTGATTAAAATGCAAAATTAGTCTTTCGAATCGTGAAATTCTCATGTATTTTCTTTTTCCATAATCAGATGGCTGATGACCAGCTCCTGTGTCTCTTTGTTAAGATCAGCTACCAGGTGGCTGCCTTCGACAGGATTGTCATTTAGGATGAATTCTGCCAACGGATCTTCGATATACTTTTGAATAGCCCTGTGTAACGGCCTTGCTCCGAATTGAGGGTCAAACCCTTTTTCAGCCACAAAATCCTTTGCAGATTCCGTCAGGTTAAGGATAAAGCCCATAGTTGCCATCCTCTTATAGAGATCGGTAAGTGTGATATCGATGATCTGGTGGATGTGTTGACGATCCAGGCTGTTGAAAATGACTACATCATCAATCCTATTGAGAAATTCAGGGCTAAAGGTTCTCTTAAGGGCTCCCTGAATCACTGACTTAGTAAGGTCTTCTGCTGCATCTTGCCTTGCCTTAGTAGCAAAGCCAACGCCCTGACCGAAGTCTTTCAACTGACGCACCCCGATATTGGAGGTCATAATGATCAGCGAATTCTTGAAATCAACTTTCCGGCCAAGTCCATCCGTCAACTGTCCATCATCCAGTACCTGGAGGAGGATGTTGTATACATCGGGGTGGGCTTTTTCAATTTCGTCCAATAGAACCACGCTATATGGTTTCCTTCTGACTTTCTCGGTCAGTTGGCCTCCTTCTTCATATCCTACGTATCCCGGAGGCGCACCAATGAGCCTGCTAACAGAGAATTTCTCCATGTATTCGCTCATGTCTATTCTGACAAGTGCATCTTCTGTATCAAACAGGTATCTCGCCAATGCTTTCGCCAATTCGGTTTTTCCAACCCCGGTAGGTCCAAGGAAAATAAATGAACCAATCGGTTTGGTAGGATCCTTGAGTCCAACCCTATTGCGTTGTATGGCCTTGGACACTTTGATGATAGCTTCATCCTGGCCGATGATGACTTTTTTAAGGTCATCTGTCATGCCAACAAGTTTTTTGCTTTCGCTTTGAGCAACACGCTTTACAGGTATTCCTGTCATCATGGCTACTACTTCAGCGATATCGTCTTCTGTTACAGGGAATTTCCTCGTTTTAGATTCTTCTTCCCAGTCTTCTTTAGCTTTTTCAAGTTTCCGGACCAGTTTTGATTCATGGTCACGGAGATCTGCAGCCTTTTCATATTGCTGGCTCTTGACAGCTTTATTTTTCTCTTCTTTAAGCTCTTCGATCTGTGCTTCAAGTTCCTCTATGTGCTTAGGAACATGTATGTTTTTCAAATGCACCCTTGCACCAACCTCATCTAAAACATCAATAGCTTTATCAGGAAGGAAGCGGTCACTGATGTAACGGTCACTCAGTTTTACGCAAGCCCGGATAGACTCATCGGAATAGGAAACATTATGGAATTCCTCATATTTCGCCTTGATATTATGGAGAATATGCTCGGCTTCTTCAGGAGATGGAGGATCAACCAGTACTTTCTGAAAACGCCTGTCTAAAGCACCATCTTTTTCTATATGCTGGCGGTATTCGTCCAGTGTTGAAGCTCCGATACATTGAAGTTCGCCTCTGGAAAGCGCAGGTTTGAAAATATTGGATGCGTCAAGCGATCCGGTAGCGCCTCCGGCGCCAACAATGGTATGTATTTCGTCAATGAAGAGGATGACATCCCTTGATTTTTCAAGTTCACCCATGATGGCTTTCATCCGCTCTTCAAACTGACCGCGGTATTTAGTGCCTGCAACCAAAGCAGCGAGGTCCAGCATGACTATCCTTTTGTTGAAAAGGTTTCTGCTCACTTTGCGCTGCATGATGCGGAGGGCAAGCCCTTCTACAATTGCAGTTTTACCTACGCCTGGTTCTCCAATAAGGATTGGATTGTTCTTTTTACGACGGCTTAATATTTGGGAAACGCGTTCGATTTCATTTTCACGACCAATGATCGGGTCGAGTTTGTCTTCTTCGGCGAGACGGGTTATGTCTCTTCCAAAATTGTCAAGAACCGGTGTCCTTGATTTTGATGCACCGCGTTTGGCTCCAAACTGGCCTTTATCTCCTTCCTCTTCGTAAGAGCCTTCGGGATCTGAGGGTCCTTGATTCATAAATTCCTGATAATTGCCTGATTCTTCCTGAATAACAAATTCCAATTCTGACTTATATGATTCGTAATTGATATCAAATTCAGATAATACCTTACTGGCTATATTGTCACC
Source organism: Saprospiraceae bacterium (assembly GCA_017995875.1). The sequence goes on along the minus strand of JAGOIB010000006.1, from coordinate 3,178 downwards.
GTGTTTTAAAATAGAGAGCATGAGATGCTCAGGGCTGATCTCATCGCTGTTAAGATTTTTAGCTTCGAGAAAGGTGACTTTGAGAACCCTTTCTGCTTGCCTGTTGAGAGGAACGTTACCTGCAGAAACAGGTGTTTGTTCCGCCCTGCCTTCAGCAATCGTATCCTCAATCTTAAATTTCAGTTCAGTGAAATCAACATCCATGGCATCTAATACCCGTACGGCTAGATTGTCATTGTCCTGAAGCATACCTAACAGGAGATGCTCAGTACCGATGTAATCATGCCCGAGTCTCAGAGCTTCATTTCTACTGAGCGAAATGATCTTTTTGACCTTGGGAGAGAACTTTCTGTTCATGTGTGATTCGTGGAATATATTAAATTATTGTCCAATATAAGAACATTTCATAAATGTACTATATCTGATAAACACCTTCATCCAAAATGATTCCAATAGGGTAAAATCCTGTTCAAACCTGCCAAATCAACCTAATGAAAGGCCTTTAAAGGACGATAGGTGACGTTTTGTCACAATTAACATACAGAAGCTCAAAATGATTTGGTTAGCGCTTCTTTTCTTGTTGAGATAAAGTTAAAACAGTGAGAAAAGAAGGTTTTTGACTTTTTGAATACAATTGGAAACGAACCACAAAAGCAGGGTAGATGGAAATTATTGAAAATAGGGTACTTTTGCGTTTATCTGCAATGAATGCCAGATATTGAATATTGCCAACCCTTTCAAGATGAAGTTTACATTAGATAAACAGGACAAATATTCCATACTATCGTTGGATGAAGAGAATCTGAATTCCCTGATAGCCCCGGATCTTAAATCAGAGTTTGTATTTCTTCGTAATGAAGGTGTCAGAAGCCTCATCTTTGATTTGAGCAATGTCAAGTATGTTGATTCGTCCGGATTGAGTGCCATCCTTACCGCCAACCGTCTTTGGAAAGATTACGGTAGTTATGTGATCACCGGTATTGCCCATCCAAGTGTTGAAAAACTCATTAAGATATCAAGGCTGGATACCATTCTCGCGATTATTCCTACTGTTACGGAAGCCATAGATTATATTTTCATGGAAGAAGCTGAGCGCCAGATGAGCGAGGAGGCTTCTGCTGAAGAAGAGTAGGTTTCATTTCTGCACAAGGTTATTTTTCCTTCTTTCGGCCATGGCTGATTTTATATTGACGATTTTAGGGTCAGGTTCTGCGCTGCCAATGCATGGAAGGCATCCATCTGCTCAATTGATCCAGTATGATGATTTTTACTGCCTGATAGATTGTGGGGAAGGTACGCAAGAGCGGATGATGATGGCAGGTATCAAGCCCTTTAAAATCAGCCACATCCTGATCAGCCACCTGCACGGGGATCATGTGTTTGGACTTCCAGGATTGTTAAGTTCCTTTTCGCATTTGAAGCGTGTCGATGAGTTGATCGTATATGGCCCTTTCGGTATCAAGGGATTACTTGAATCTATATTCAGATTTACCGAACTCAACCTTAGCTATCCCATCCATATTTATGAAATAGAAATTACGGGGCTTACTACCATTTTCAGTCAAGGGAATATTGATGTTTTAAGTTTTCCATTATATCATCGCATTGCCTGCAATGGGTATATGATAAGAGAGAAATCTCCGCAAATAAATATTCAAAAGGAATTGATCAGGGGCGCTCATCTTTCTATTCCACAAATACAAGCTGTGAAAGGGGGGAATGATATTATTGTTGATGGCAAAGTAATGCCTTACAGTGCATTTGTACGAAATCCCGCTAAGCCCATCAGTTATGCATATTGTTCAGATACACGGTTTGATCTTCGGTTACTTTCCTGGATCAATGGGGTGACTGTGTTGTATCATGAAACCACTTTTATGAATGACATGGCGCTGATGGCGGAGGACACAGGCCATAGTACAGCCGGAGAAGCTGGTCGAATGGCTGCTGACGCTAACGTAACCTGTCTTATTACCGGTCATTATTCATCCAGATATAAGGACGTAGGTTTGTTGGTGCAGGAAGCTAAAGCGCAATTCGGTTACGTGTTGGAGGCTGAAGAAGGAAAGAAATATAATATCCGGAAACTTGCCAAAGGCTTGCCTGAGGAGGCCGGATAGTCAATAAATATGGGCAAAAGTGGAAATACCTAAGCTCATTTTACTGTCTATATGAAAAAGTAATATATTTGCGCCCTGATTTGCACAACGGTGCAATGAAAATGATAGCGTAGCTCAGCCGGTAGAGCAACGGCCTTTTAAGCCGTGGGTCCTGGGTTCGAATCCCAGCGCTGTCACTCGAAAGCACTTCTCTAACCCGAAGTGCTTTTTTATTTTTACAAATGGCAACCTTGTAAGAATGAACTTGTTACCATGATCTAACACTAATTCTAAATCATACCAATTATGAAAAAACCTATTGTACTTTTTCTATTTCTAGCGCTGGCAACGACAATGACCCAGGCACAGATCCAGACCCCTGCTGCAAGCCCCGGTGCTAAAATTGAGCAGAAAATCGGCCTTACTGATGTGAGTGTTGAATATTCCCGCCCTAGCAAAAAGGGTAGAGTTGTATTCGGGGATGTTGTCCCTTACGATGTGACCTGGCGAACCGGAGCAAATTCAGCTACGAAAATTACGTTTAGCGAGGATGTTATGTTCGGAGGCGCTGAGGTAAAGAAAGGCTCTTATGCAATGCTTACCAAGCCGGGTAAGAAAACATGGTCGATTATGTTATACCCACACAATTCTACCAACTGGAGCAGTTATACAGAGTCTGATGTACAACCTGTCACCGTCATGACAGATGCTATAATGATGCCTTCAGGTCAGGATGTAGAATCCTTTATGATTGGATTTGAAAATCTGACGAATCATTCCGGCGATATGTTCCTCTTATGGGAAAGAACCTATGTTCCTGTAACCATTAAAGTAGGAACTGACAAGGCTGTTGAAGCTAGCATTACTAAAGTAATGGGTGGTCCAAGTGCAGGCGATTATTATGCTGCTGCCAATTATTATTACACAGAGAAGAAGGATATGAAACAAGCCCTTGCATGGATCAATACCTCCATTGAAAAAGGCAATGAAAAATACTGGGTGTTAAGGACAAAATCACTTATCCAGGCTGAACTTGGCGATAAGAAGGGAGCAATTGAAACAGCTACCAAGTCTTTGGA
>JAGOIB010000067.1 GCA_017995875.1 Saprospiraceae bacterium | reverse complement strand
TGCTATCCAGCTTTCCTGTCTCTGTAGTGAATCCATCGGCTCCTACAGCCTTTTCGTTTTGATCTACCTGAAGCCAGAGATAGGTAAGTGCATCACGCGATTGGTTGTGATACGTGATGGTTTCCTTACCTGAAAGTTTTTGTTGCGCTTCGTCCAGTGTGACGTCGATGACGTAATCTGCTTTTTGTTGCCAGTAGGCATTACCTGGAGCACCACTTGCGGCCCTTGTTTGATTAGGGGTGGGGAGCATGGTGCCGAGCTGGTCGAATTTGTTGGGCGCCTGGGCGCTAACAAATTCAATCAACAAAAACACAGCCAGGCTAAGGCAACAGGATTTCAGGATTGTAATGCTCATAAAGCAGATGAATTCTAATGACAAAACAAAATACACGAAACAGGATAGACTAAATTGGATTTTGGATGGAATGCAAGGAAAGATAGAAGTTAGTAGTTAGAAGTTAGCAACTAGAAGTTAGCAGTTTTTTGAATTTTACATGGCAGTTAATAACTGCCCTACGTTGATTTTTCATTAACCAGCTGATTGGGTATATAGATTTTACGACAGGAGTCTTAAAATAGCGATTTAACTGAGATTACTCACAATTTTTCACTGCCAACCATTCTCTATTGGTCAGGTTAAGGGCTACCAGATATCCGTGGCCTGGCCGATTCTTATACACACATCCGGCATCAAGATTAAATACACCTTCTCTTTCTGGGTTCACAATCTCTTCCAGGGGCCTGGGCGTGTGGCCATGAATAATGATCCGGTTTCCCAACTTCCGCTTGTCGATGACGAAATTTCGAATCCACAGCATTGCATCTCTGTCTTCAAAAAGGTCCTCAGGACCAAAATTTAATCCTGCATGCACAAAAATATATGGGTCATTTACCAGGTAGTATCTTGTCTTCTTGAAAAAATCCTGGTATTCAGGTCCCATATCCCGATAAGTAGTAATACCAAAACTCTCAAGTGTTTCCTCACCGCCATTGGAGAGCCATTGCTCCTCAGCATCTCCTCCTTTAATGGAATCCAACATCAACTGCTCATGATTACCCCGGAGTGTACGGATCTTAAAACCCTTGCTTCTTAATTCCAGGATAAAATCGATGACACCCTTGCTATCGGGCCCACGATCAATGTAATCACCAATGCAATACAATGTATCTGATTTCCTGATTTTCAAACCATCCAACAGTAGTTTGCGAAAAGTCTTTGCGCATCCGTGGATGTCTCCGATGGCAAGAATCCTGCTCATAAGCGTGAATCGTGAGGCGTGAAACGTGAGTAGCTTCGCATGGTTAAAGATTAGGAGGTTAGAGGATTAGGAGGTTAGAGGATTAGAAGGTTAGGAGGTTAGGGGATTAGAAGGTTAAAGTTTTATAATCCAATAAACATATAAACCCACAAACCCACAACCTTCTAAACTACTAATCTTCTAAGCTACCAGGCTACAGACTCATGTTCCTCCCTGAATCTGAATGAAAGAAATGAAGTTTACTCCGATCAAAAAACAAGGTGGTGGGTTGTAACTCTACAGGTAAGGTTTCAGGCCGCAAACGGGCGATCAAATGGTTCTCTCCAATAGTGAAGTATAAGTAACTGTCACTCCCCATCGGCTCTACTACATCGGCGACTATAGAGACGGGATGATAAGCCGCTATATGAAGTCCGTTATCCCCATGAATATTTTCCGGGCGGATACCAAGGGTATATTCACCAGGTGTGCAGGAAGAAGGCAGATATCCTTTCAGGTCAATTGTGAATGCACCTGTCGAATCAGTAAAGCTACCGGATGCATTCAGCAAGCCTTTGATGAAATTCATCGAAGGGCTTCCGATAAAACCGGCTACAAAAAGATTAGCCGGATGATTGTAGGTATTCATTGGGGTATCATACTGTTGTAATACTCCATCTTTCATAACAGCAATACGATCAGCCATGCTCATGGCTTCAATCTGATCGTGTGTGACATAAATCGTAGTGACGCCAAGTTTGCGTTGCAGCTTTGTAATCTCCATGCGCATCTGGACCCGAAGCTTGGCATCGAGATTACTCAAGGGCTCATCAAATAAAAACACTTTGGGATTGCGCACGATGGCCCTCCCGAGCGCAACGCGTTGGCGCTGCCCACCTGATAATGTGCCTGGCTTTCTTTTGAGATATGGTGTCAAGCCAACAACGTTTGCGGCATGCTCTACACGTTGTTCAATCTCTTTTGCATTTACTTTTTTGAGCTTGAGTCCGAAAGCCATGTTTTGATACACCGTCATGTGTGGATAAAGCGCATAGTTTTGAAAAACCATAGCGATATCACGGTCTTTCGGTGCTATATGATTGACCAGTTTGTCTCCGATATATAATTCACCGGAAGAGATATCTTCCAGACCGGCTATCATGCGCAGTGTAGTTGACTTCCCACAGCCGGAAGGGCCGACGAGCACTACAAATTCTTTGTCCCTGATGTGCAGAGAAACATCAGATACCGCTTCTGCGGTGCCATAACGTTTGAAAATATTTTTTACGATTACCTCTGCCATAGATTTTGTGTTTAAATAATTTCAATCATGTAGAGACAGGGCATGCCCTGTCTCTACATGATTGAAATTATTTATTTATCATATTTTTCCAATGCCTGCATGGCCAACAGCGATTCTATTGTTGATTCAGCGCCCGCATTTTTGTTGATCTGATCTGCACCATTGATGCCATCATATCCTCTTCCAGTGGCAGGATCGTACATCGGAAATTTTGCGGGATTTTGACCCGAAAACCAATCACCTAAATCCCTTGCCAGTTTCAGGTATTTTTTATCCTCTGTTAGCTCATATGCTTTGATTGCGGCCCAGACCATTGGCCTTCTGCCATAAGCTATTTGTGGAAATTGTTTTGCATCATACATCGTCATTTTTCCATCCACAACTTTAACCCAGAAATGATCCATGCCACCGGCTTTCAGATAGGCCGGATAAAAATGATCTACCTCATATAAGCCATGTGATGTCATGTGCGGATCATCAATCACCTGACCGGCTGTCAATAATGCATACGCCTGAATATTTCCATAGGCATGCCAGAGATTTTCCCAGCTAAGAAACGCACCATCGTGAACACTATCAGGCTGCTCGATCTGCATCATATACATACCCTCTGCAAAATGACGGATGAAATTGGAGATCGTATCCTTTGAAATGACATCACGGGTTGTGTATTGCTCAAGCATCTTCGAAAGTCCAATGAGAATGATTGAAGCCTGATCCGTCCCACATGCTTTTGGCAACCATGTGGGAATCGTAATCCCCATCGCAGTGTCTGTTTCCTGAGAAGCAAAACTTGCCTCACTTAGAATATTTTTAACGAGTACTTCACGCTGATGTCGTAGGATGGGCTCAAGTTTATCGTTCGGATCCATAACAGCAAGCGCTTCCCCAAATGCCCACAAGGCGCGCCAGGACCACCAGTTTGGTTCGGCTTTGGTGGTAACACCATCTTTGTGAATAGAACCATCCGGCCAGATAAAATTGTAGTAATACCCATTTGGAGCTTGCATCGCCAGTAAAAACTTCAATAGCATCTTTCCTTTCCTTAGGTATTCAGGATTGGAGGTGGCTTTATATTGGCGTAAATAAAAAATCGCCGCACGTGAAGCATCATCGACACAAGCTATGCCTTCATTATCATCCCCTTTCCACTTATAGTCGGGGGCTTCGGAGTACAGGTGGATGATACCAACTGTATCACCGCCCATCTTGATTTCTTCATACAAGGCATCAAGGTGAGCGGTATTGATGGATGATGAGGACGCTGGCTGTTCATTTGTTTTTTTCCCGCATTGCATGAGGGCTAGGGCCATCACTATACATATAACAATTCTAATCATCCTGGTTTATTTAAAGGGTTATTAATCAAAAACAATTATAATCTGTGCTGACTGAGTTCATCCAATATAGTAGCTGTCTTCATCGTCGCAAAACCACAGGCTACATCTGACATCGCGTATGGGATCAATATGCTATCACCATGTTGCATCCAACCGCAGGTATAGAGAACATTGGGCACATAGCCTTCACGCTCTTTTTCCAATGGTTCCATTAAGGGTTTGTCCAGCATCGCGATAACTTTATGTGGGTGATCCAAATCAAGAAGCGTTACACCCAGGGTATACCTTCGCATCGGACCGACATGGTGGGTCAACATAAGCCAGCCTTCAGAAGTTTCAATCGGTGATCCGCAATTACCAATCTGCACCAATTCAAAATCTCTGAATGGTTGCTGCAAAGCCTGCTTATGATCCCAGGTCATGTAATCATCTGAGCGCATAATGCCTAATGATTCACCGCCTTGTCTTGACAACATGACGTACTGACCGCCAATCTTTCGGGGGAAATAGGCCATGCCTTTATTATCTACCTGGCTTCCATTTAGATTACGGATATGGAAATGCCGGAAATCAGTAGTCTCCAACATTTTTGATTGAATGTTTTTACCATTATACGCGGTATACGTACCGAGGTATTTTGTTTCACCTTTATCTTCAAATTTCACCATGCGCAAATCTTCCATGCCCATCGATTCACTTGCTGCCTGTGGAAAAATCACGCGTTCGGAAAGAGGAATATTGGCATCAAAGGTGATGTCGTAGTGATCATCATCGCCATGTGGAGGAAGCGATTTATCCCCTGCTGTGCGCCAGGGCCCCTGTGGTGTAAAATGAATCTGATCGAAGCTATCGATGACGCCTTCCATCAGGCCAACACTTGAGATGTGACCTTCACCAACGGAACGTAATGTGAGTACAAATCTTGTTTCACCAGCTGCAAGTCCAGACTGATCAGGATGTGGTACGATAGATGGATTGAAGAGTGCTGCAGCCTCAACTGAATATTCTTTAGTGAGGAAAGAACCAAAGACCAGTTCCTGCAGTGGTGTAAATGTCGCTGGTGGATAAAGGGCAGCCTTTCCTCTTTTGGCATTTGCTTTCAATAACGCTTCATACATACGATGGCGATGGCCAAACAATGAAGTCGTTTCCTGATGAATCTTTGTGGCTTGTTCGTCTGTGAGTTTTTCAACGAATCCTGCAAAGCGTGTGAGACGGTCGGATTCGCCTGGATCCAGATACAATAGAATGACCTTTTTTGGATCGGCATCGAAATGTTGAGGAAGTCGTTGAATAAGCATAGGTATATAGGTGGTTGATTATTCTTTCTGACCGGATGCAGCCATACTTTGAATAAAATGTTTTTGAAAAATCAGGTATGCGATGATGATAGGTAATGCGAGCAGTGTTGCACTCGCGAGTTTCATTCCAATTTGTCCAAGCGACCTTCCGCCCACAGCAAACAACGTCACCAACTGGGGCATGGTCATCAGATTTTCTTCACGGATCACAATGATGGGCCATAGTACATCATTCCATGTCGTCATAAAAGTGATGATCCCCACCGTAATCAAAGTGGGAACGGAGACAGGCCATAGTACCTGGAAAAGAATGCGAAATTCATTACATCCATCTATCCTGGCTGCATCAATCAGATCCTGGGGAATGGACAAGAAATGCTGGCGGAAAAGAAGTATGGCAAATGCATTGAGTAATCCAGGTATAATCAAGGCTGCGAAAGAATTGGTCCATCCAAATTCCACCATGAGGATATAGTTGGGAATAAGGGTGAGTTGAAAAGGAAGCGTCATGGTAAAAAGGAGGAAGTAAAAGATGAGATTTCTTCCTCTGAATCTATGTCTGGCAAGTGCGTAGCCTACCATCGAACTGAATACAAGCACACCAAAGGTCACGAGCGTCGCGACAAAAATGCTATTGAAGAGTGATCTCGCAATCGGGATACTTTGAAACAACTTGATATAGTGGTTGAATGAAAATGCTACCGGCCATAATGTAACATGCGCGATACTTCGCTCCTCCGAAAGCGATGCACTGATCATCCAGATAAACGGATATAAAAAGGCGAAGGCAAACAAGCCCAGGAGAATATACAGGAGTGCCTTCTTCATGATTGTTTCTTTTCGATGACCAGGCGTTGAATAAAAACAACCGTCAGGATTATCAAGGCCAGGATCAGCCCCAGTGTTGCAGCATAGCCCATATGATAATAGAAAAATCCTTGTTTATAAATATAGAGTACGGAAGACAATGTACTGTTGAGTGGCCCTCCACCCGTCATGACATAAGGTTCTATGAAGAGTGAAAAGCCTCCGATCGTCGAAAGGATCATCACCATGATGACTGTTGGATTGATAACAGGCAATGTGATGTGCCAGAATTGTTGCCAGCGTGTAGCTCCTTCGAGTTCGGAAGCTTCATACAAGGACTTCGGTACGGATTGTAGTCCAACAAGAAAAAGGATAACATAAAGTCCAACATTTTTCCATGTAGCCATAATCGCAATGGAAGGCATAGCCCAAACAGGATCTATCAGCCATCCAACTTTATCAAATCCAAGCCACATCAAAAACGTATTGATGGAGCCCATTTCAAATCCATAGAGTTGTTGCCACAGAATGGTCACAACAACACCAGATACGACCACCGGCATAAAAAAAGCGCCTCGGAAAAAAGCCCTGAACCACAATTTCTCATTGAGGATGACGGCGAGCCCCAATGCAATAATTATCTGCAATGGAATGTGGATCATCAGAAACACAAGTGTGTTGCGAAGTGACTTGATAAAGTATTGATCCTGGAAGAGTTTTTCATAATTGGCTGTACCGACATAGTTCATCGGACCGATAATATTCCATTCATGAAAACTCAGAAACAATGAAAAGCCTACCGGGAATAATACAAAGACAAGGACATGCAACAGGTAAGGTGAGATCAGCAAGTAGGATGATATGGATCTGTTGTTTTTCAATGATGGCCCTGTTATAAGTGTATATATAGTAAGTCCACAGCTTTCGCTGCTGCATGAATGGCTTCTTCCGGTGTTTTCAACCCATACACAACACATGCTTCATACTCCTGTGAAATGATATCCAATACTTCTTTCATGTAGGGAGCGCTATCCATGCCACGAACAAACTTTGCTTGTCTTGCAAATGGAAGAATTTTTGGATGGGCCTGAAGAAATTCACTGAACAATGGATTCGTGTCTATATCCTTTCGTCGGGGGAACTGACCTGATAGTGTCAGAAAATCTCTATCGGCTTCAGGCGAAAGAAGTGTTTGTAAAAACTGCCATGCTTTTTCAGGTTCCCTGCATGTATTGAAAATGACAATATTTTTTGGATCTCCATATGTGTACACAGGACCCGTAAATCCATCCGGAACAAGTACTTCCTGAAAGGCAAACTCCATTCCTTTCGGCTTGAAGCGATCATTGTATTCTATTGTCCATGGGCCAGTAAAGCTGGAAGCTACTCTACCTGCGAGAAATGGATCACTCTGTCCTTTCATTTGTTCGCGCGGAAAATAACCGAGTGTATATATCTGTTGTAAAAAAGCAAAGACAGCTATTCCATACTCATTATCAAAAACTGCTTTTCCGTTCTCTACCAATGGTGCGCCTCCTGATGCTGCATAATAAAGCGGTAGAAAATTGAAAAATCGTTGCCACCAAATAGCATTGACTTCACTGATGCCAAGCCAATGTTGTTGTAATTTTAACAACCTGCCTGCTTCCAGATAAGACGTATAATTTTTTGGAATGCCATCAACACCTGCCTGTTGAAAAAGCAAGGGATTATACATCATCATTACAGGATTAACCTTCCATGGGATCTGGTAGATATGACCATCCTGTGAGGTGATTTCTTTAACGACAAGTGAATCACATCGTTGGTATATAAAGTCAAGAAAACCATCTAATGTATCGAGTGGAACCAGGACACCACTGCTTGCAAAATCCTCCACATCTCCCTGCCACATATTGGCATAAATATCAGGTGTTGTCTTCCCCACAACAGCTGCCAGTATTACTTCTTCGCTGGATTGGCCTTCGGGAACCGGTTGGAACATCAACGGCTGTGATGGGTTAGCCAGGTTCCATTTATCAATGTACTGAGAGGTGAATTTTATTTCTTCCGGGTTACTGGAAGACCAGAAGACAAGGGTATGGTTGTCCTGTGCCTGATCCCTGCAAGACACAAGAAACAGAAGCATAAAACAATATGTACTTATTTGTTTCACTAAACACATTTGAGCAACCATCTATTCGAACAAAAACTATATTCTTATTTCGCTTCATGAGCGGACTACGCGCGTGCTGTATTGAGCTGGTTTATGCGACAACTCCGGATGATTTCCCGGTGGGATAAACTGGCCGGGGGTGATCTGTTTATTCCAGTCAAATTTGCTTTTCTCCAGGTAAATCTTTCGAAACTGTAACGGACTGCAACGATGGACCTCCTTAAATTTCCGGTTGAAGTTGGCCATATTATTAAACCCGGATAATGATGCGATCCGGCTTATCTGTTCGTCGGATTCAATCAACAATTTGCAGGCATGTTCAATGCGCATCGCAATCAGGTAATCTGAAAAACTCCGGTTGGTAGCTTTTTTAAAAAAATGGCTGAATGCGGAATCGCCAAGATTTACCTGGTTAGCCACATCTGACATTTTCAAACCAAAATCCTGAAACCGATTCAGGATATATTGATACGCTGCATGTAATCTTTTGCTATTGACCTGGACAGGATTGGCATTAAAACCTTCGCTTGCTAAAAATTCAAATTCATTCGATTTAGACAGCAGGTCAAGCAACAATAAAAACTCTGTAGCACTTTCAATACCGCTAAGTCCAGTTAACCTGTGAATCCTCTTTTTAGCTTCCAACAACGATTTGCCATAAAAGCGGATGCCTCTGCCTGACTTGACCAGGAAAGTCTGAATAAGCATAAAAGGCTTTTTGGCCAAAAGTGCTTTGTCAAACAAATGCATGTCAAACTGGATGGTCACCACGCGACAAGGATCTTTTGCAGTTCCCTGTTTGTCCTGATTGTCCCATTTGTGAAATAAATAAGGGCCAATCAATACAAGGTCTTCGTCCTTGTATTTGTGGGTAGAGTCACCTACAATCCGGTTTCCGGCACTCCCTGTCACCAGCGTCAATTCAAATTCTGCATGGTTGTGAATCGGGTACTCGAAACCTTTGTTTACGGAGTCCAGAATCACAAAAAGATCCGATCCTGTGACCGGTGTGATTTCCTGATATACTTTCATAATATTAAGAAGGATTGAAATCTGTACAGTTAGATTTTCATAAAAATACCATTCTTTTCACTTAAAGTACAGGTTTTCTGATTGGCTTCTTCGTAGTTTCACCTACCCATCCTATGCACATTTCAATTGGTACCGAATTTTGTCTCATCATAGGCAGAAAGTCTGCTTAATTAATAGATTGCATGATACCTACATTGCTGAAATCAACAAAATGTCAACTCACGGGGGCTTTGTTTCTCCTGTCCTTATTGGCTTTCGGGCAAAATGTGACCGTTACAGGCACAGTGCTTTCCGGTGAAGATGACCAACCTCTCATAGGAGCCAGTATTGGAGTTTTGGGGACTCAACTTGGTACTTCCACAGATATCAACGGTACGTATTCGATATCTGTAGCCCTTGATGCAGTACTCCAATTTAACTATACCGGGTTTCTGACGCAGGAAGTAGCTGTCAATGGGCAAACGAGTATTGATATTACGCTCCAAACCGATAGGCAATTGCTGGAAGATGTGGTGGTGGTTGGTTACAAAAAGGAAATCAAGAGTAATATTTCCAGTGCAATCTCAACGGTTAAAGCCGAAAACATCAATCATCTTCCACTCAGCGGACTGGACCAGGCTCTTCAGGGACAGGCTGCGGGTGTTCAAGTCACGCAAACCACAGGGGCTCCGGGAGACGATATTGCTGTCCGTATCCGTGGAGCCGGTACACTCGGAAATAACAACCCGCTCTACATCATTGATGGTGTGCCCACCACCGGAAATATCAATATGTTTTCAATCTCTGACATAGAGTCCATTGAAATATTGAAGGATGCTGCTTCAGCTTCCATATATGGGTCACGAAGTGCCAATGGCGTTATAGTCATCACTACAAAAAAAGGAAAGAAAGGTGCTCCCACTTTTAATTTTGATTCTTATTACGGTATTCAGGAAGCCAACCGCTTACCTGAATTACTCAATACTGAGGAATATCTTCTGATCCGAAATGAAGCTATCAATAATGCCAATAGCCTTCGTGATCCGATACGTCAACTTGACACATATGATCTGGCTATCCTTGATACACTTGGTGATGTCAACTGGTTAGATCAGGTATTCAATCCAGCGCCAACCCAACGTTATTCATTATCTGCTTCAGGTGGTGGTGATAATGGCAGCTTCTATCTCATGGGAGAATATTCAAGCCAGGAAGGTGTATTCAAGAAGCAGAAGTATGATAAATATTTGCTCCGCTTCAATGGCGATATCGGCACTAAACGATTCAGGGTGGGAAATAATATTTCCTTTTCCTACACCGATCGCGATGTCATCAACAGCTCCGGTGACGGTGGAGGACCAGGCAATGAATTGAGTGGTATTCGCTATGCATTGATTGCTGCTC
>JAGOIB010000205.1 GCA_017995875.1 Saprospiraceae bacterium | reverse complement strand
GTAAGATCTACCTCTGATTGTGGAACAGGCAATAGTAAATTCTTAGGTGAAACAAAGCCTGGTTTCAAAAGAGACATTACCTCTGCAGCGCGGCCCCAACGGACAAGGTCAAACCAACGGTGTTGTTCCATCGCCAACTCTACCCTACGTTCATGATAGATTTTCTCCCTGAGTTGTGACTGATCTGTGATAGTGATGTCTTTCAAAATAAATGTGTTTGATTTACGAGCACGGGCCCTGACCATGTTGATATATTCCAGTGCTTTACCTGAATTGCCAATTTCATTATAGGCTTCTGATGCAAGTAATAGGATATCTGCGTAACGAAGGATCCTGATATTGCCGGGTCCATTATCCTGAAGTCCTGCATGTTCCGGAACCCATGCTTTTTCATTGTAACGGGCATGTAGTATGTCAGGATTAACCTTGATGATGCCGGAGCCATCCGGAAGTACATCGCCTTCATAAAGGATCGTCGCGCCTCTTCTTGGATCACCTGATTCATAGGATGCTACTAAATCATCACTGGGTCTGTTGAAACCCCATCCAAGATTTGGTTCACCCCGCACACCCTGAATCATGTTGAAAGGGGTTGCTCCCGGCCCGGCAATGGCGGCCTGAGCTGCAACAGCGCCGATCTCAAAAATGCTTTCTCCGCCATTTTCTCCTTCAGGTAAAAAATTCTCCGAATAGTTTGTCAGAAGGTGATATTCACCAGAACTAATGATGGTATCACATTGCAATACAGCTTTTGGAAAATCATGTCGTACCATGTACACCTTTGCAAGAATACCTCTGGCGGCTCCCTTCGTGACACGACCCAGATCAGCAGATGGGTAATCCGATTTTTCCGGAAGCACACCAATCGCACTGATCAGATCATTTTCAATAAAATCCAATACGACTTCCTTTGATGTCCGGGCCTGATTATAGTATTCATTGTCATTGAGGATCCTGGTGACTAAGGGTACATCCCCAAACCATTGAACAAGCCTGAAGTACGCATACGCTCTCAAGACTTTTGCTTCACCTATCAGTCTGCTCTTGAGTGCTTCATCCATCACTATACCCGGGATATTTTCTATAGCGAGATTAGCTCGGAATATAGCCTGATACGTACCCAGCCAGGCACCTGAAATAGCTGCATTGGTCTGATCGAAATAAAAATCATCCAATTCGAGGACATAAGGTGCATCACTTGGCGTACTTCCCTTATCCGCATCATCACTGATGATATCGGTGATACCAATCCATGGAAAGGCACACATCTCCCAGGACCGGAATTGCTGATAGATCGCATTCGTAGCCCACACCGCATGATCAGGTGTTTCGAAAAATGTATCATAGGTTAGTTGGCCCTTAGGTTTCCTTTCCAGGAAATCTTCACTGCAACTGAGTACAGTAGCTAAGCACAACAAAACGAAAACCTTCCTGAACATTCCGTTTTTAGTGCTGACAGCGTTAATTCTATTTTTCATGATCCTTTAATTTTAAGTGATCTGATTATTTTTTTGTTAAAACTGGATTTCAATGCCTGCCACCCATGATTTTGCTATCGGATATCCGCCAAAATCAAAACCAACTTCATAGGTATTTCCTGCATTCGGAAACTCAGGTGAATAGCCGCTGTATTCCTGCTTCGTCCATATGTTGGTCCCCGTTACATACACTCTGAGTCTGTCAATCTTTATTTCCGAACTGACATTTTTCGGAATTGTATAGCCGAGGCTCAGGCTTCTGAGGCGGATGAAATCACCCTTCTCAAGAAACCGGTCACTCACTTTATAATTGTGCCCTCCACTGGATATACGTGGCTCGGTCGAAGATGGATTTGCAGACGTCCAACGATCTTCTACATGTTGTTCCCAATTGTAAATGCCATCGCGGAAAATCTCCTTGGCATTGTATACATAATGACCAGTAGCACCCAGAACGTCAGCATTGAGGTCAAAGCCAAGCCATTCAACACCACCCGAGAAACTGTACGTGAGTTTTGGAATAGGACTACCGAGATAGACGCGATCATCTCCATTGAGCAAACCATCCTTGTTAGTGTCTTCAAATCGAATGTCGCCAATCCCTTCACCACCAAGTTTAGGACTGTTATCCAGTTCCTCCTGTGACTGAAATATACCTGCCACTTTGTACCCGTAAAAACTACCTATCGGCAATCCGACAATCGTATGGGATGCAAATTCACCTTTAATATCTGCAGCGAATATTTCATTACGTCCATTGGCGAGTTTTTCCACATTATTGGTCACCGGTGAAAAAATCGCTCCAAAATTGTAGGATACTTTACCGACTTCTCTCCAGTTGGCGCTGATATCCCAACCCTGGTTGTTGACTTTTGCAGTATTGACTACAGGATCAGAAGCTGATCCTACATAATCCGGGATTGGTACAGCAGCAATGATGTCATATGTCTCGCGATTATACCAATCCACTTCGATCGCAAGTTTACTTTCAAACAATCCCATTTCAACACCGATATCGGCTTGTCTCGAAGTCTCCCATTTAAGATTTGCGTTAGAGAGCGAAATAAGTGTAGCTCCCTGGTTGAGTGCTTCATTGGGTCCGAACACGCCATACAATCCGCTTGTCACAGCACCTGTTGATGGATAACCGGATGCTGATGCCTGATTGCCAAGCACACCATAGCTGGCCCTCAATTTCAAACGATCCAGGATTTTAATATTTTGTACAAAGGATTCGTCTGTCATATTCCATCCGATACTGGCCGATGGAAAATTTCCTGTTCTGTTTGCTTTTGTAAATCGACTTGAGCGATCTGTACGCCAGCTCACTGTGAGGAGATATTTTTCTCTAAATGTATAGTTGACTCTGAAAAGCAGGGAGGTAAGGGCCTCGTCATATGCACCCTGGTAATTCATTTGTGTAGTATCGTTTCCTGCGGACAAATACAA
>JAGOIB010000204.1 GCA_017995875.1 Saprospiraceae bacterium | reverse complement strand
GCGGTAACCTCCGGCTCAAATCCAAACCGCTTTTCTTTCAGCGGAAGATTTTTGATGATATCGGACCTGAACAACTTATAACAAGTCTCCATGTCGGTCAGGTTGAGATTGGTAAAGACGTTTGAAATATTTGTCAGAAACTTGTTGCCTAATGAATGCCAGAAAAATAAAATGCGATGAGGCTTTCCGCCCATAAATCTGCTACCGTAAACCACATCTGCAAATCCCTTGATCACCGGTATGAGCAGGATATTGTATTCTTCAGGATCATATTCGAGATCGGCATCCTGGATGACTGTATAATCACCTGAAGCAAACTGAATACCTGTGTGCAAAGCAGCCCCTTTTCCCTTATTGACTTCATGAGCAATATACCGCATCGGAAATTCGGGGTGTTCGCCCTGGTACTTCTTGATAGCTCCTTCAGTATTGTCTTTCGAACAATCATTGACGAGGATCACTTCTTTGCCCCAGGAAGGAGGCAGGGTGACCTGGCGTACTTTGTCCAGAATGAGGTGAATCGTCCTTTCTTCGTTATAGGCCGGAATGACAATGGAGAGCGTAGGCAAGTGCTGGAGTTTAAAATTAGGGCGCTAAAATAGTACAGATTTCAATCAAACCTTTTGAAAGGCTTCCACCCTGGGGTTCATCACCTTAAACCAAAGCGGAGGAATGAGAGCCAGAACAATAGACATCGGGTACCCGAATGGCAACTGAGGGCTCTGATCCAGATGCCTGAGGATCTGATATTTGCGTGTAGTCCGATAGTGATGGTCCGCATGCCTGACCAGCTCAAAAAGCATGATCCTTCCGAGCTCATGATTTGAATTCCAGGAATGACTTTCTGTCATGGGTTCGTACCTTCCTGAAGCAAGTTTCTGACGCCTCAGCCCATAGTGCTCGATGTAATTGACAGATTCTAGCGTTATGATTCCTATCAGGGCGGCACTTATAAAAGGGATAAGACTGCCCCATCCGCCAAAATAAACTATCAATGCTAACAATCCAATCTGGGCCATATGTGACCAGGCAAGCTCATGAAGCCACCAGGGTTTGCCTTGTGACACCAGCATCCTGGAAGCGATCTGCCACGCATTACGGTAGCCTTGCCCTATACTTCTAAAATAAAAAAGATAGACAGGTTCGTTTTTTCTGGCTGTGGCAGGATCCTCAGGTGTTCCAACCTTGAGATGATGACCGTAGTTGTGCTCGAGGGTAAAATGAGAATAGAGGACGGGTAGTAAAAGTAATCGTGCGATCCATTTATCAAAAGAATTGTGCCTGTGCCCCAGTTCATGGGCTACATTGATGCCACATACACCCATCAGGATTCCAACGTTGATCACCGAAAAAATGATTTCAAAGGAGCTTAACTCCCTGTGTCCCAGTATCCAAACGAAATAACCAACATTGAAATACAGGGCTGGAAGATTGAGATAAAGCATGTAATCAAAGAAAGGAACCCTTGATTTCTTTATTAAATCTTTATCATCTTCTTTCCTTGCAGCTGCTGGAACAAAGAGTTCTATGAGAGGAACAAGAAAGAAGCCAAGGTAAAGTGTCCCTGGTGCCGCCCAGCCTCCGAAGTATAGTCCACCAAAGCAGGCTATGGGGACCAAATAGGCCGCCAGATATCTCAAATCATTAAATTTCATATCCTGCTATCTTTGTCCTTTCAAAATTAATGAATCAACAAGATAGCATGAGCGGAGATTTTATTTCAATGGCGGTAAAAGAGGTGCGGCGCGAAACCGATGAGGCAGTGAGTATCCTGTTTGATTACCCTGAAACACATAAGGATAAATTTCACTATAAACCGGGCCAATACCTGACAATTAAGTGGATGGATGGCGGAAAAGAGCTTCGCCGGTCTTATTCCATCAGCTCTGTCCCTGAGGATCCATTTATAGCTATTACGATCAAGGAGGTCGAGGGAGGCAAGGTTTCGCCCATGATGTGCAGGTCAGTTAAGCCTGGCGACCTACTGGAAGTCCATCCTCCCGAAGGAAGGTTTACTACCGAATTCAGCATGGATAACAAGAGAAATATCTACCTGATCGGTGCCGGAAGCGGAATTACGCCTCTTATTTCTATTGCCCGATTTGCCCTTGAACATGAACCTAAAAGTTCAGTTATTCTACTTTACGGAAGCAGGACGGAATCCCAAATTATCTTCAAAGATGAACTGGAACGAATTGCCCAACGGTACCAAAACCAATTTTTCGTTCATCATACACTATCCAAAGCTGATGGTGGCCTTGGTCTTGTAAAATCTCTTTTTGGACGTAAAAAATCGGATTGGCAAGGATTGAAAGGAAGGATCAATTCATCCCAGATCAAAGATTTGCTAAAGCAACATCCTCCTACGAAGAAAAACGATATTTACTTTTTGTGCGGACCGGGAGATTTGATTGTCATGGCCGATAAAGCCCTCAATGGCATCGGTGTCTCTGAAGACAACATTAAGAAAGAGTTTTTCACACCAGCTTCTACTGATACACACACGCATGTAACAGGATCAGGTCTGAAAGCAAAAGGTCAACCTTCAAAAGTGACTGCCCATCTCAGAGGCCAGGCCATCGAAGTGGAAGTAACCGACAAAACTATTTTAGACACATTGATTGATAAGGGATATGATGCCCCCTACTCATGCCATAGCGGTGCATGTGCTACGTGCATGGCTAAAGTCATCACCGGCAAAGTGGAAATGGATGCATGCTTCGCATTAAGTGACAAAGAGATTGCAAACGGTTATATACTTGCATGTCAATCTCGCCCATTGACAGAAATCGTTGAAATTACTTTCGAAGAATAAAACGTTGTTAGATCAACAAGACATCGAAACTTTCGCTTTTTGATGTTTACTATTAAAGCGATTCAAAATTTCTTCATAGTAAGCTTCGTACTGAGGCAATATGATGCTGATGTCAAACTTTCTTGCTTGTTCGAGTGCATTGCGGCTGAACT
>JAGOIB010000203.1 GCA_017995875.1 Saprospiraceae bacterium | reverse complement strand
GGAATTTTGGGCAGAAATTATTGGTATGCCATGCTGCCATTCCATTATTTTATTTTCAGAAATATGCTGAAACGGATTGCAGGAGTGGAGAAAGAGAAATAACCCGTTCCACTCAACGTAGAGAATAGCCTAACTTCTTTTGCAAAAAGAAACTGTCCTGTGGCCACAAACTCTTGCCCCATTTATGGCCTGTAGGGAAAATCGTCCATCATAAGACGTCAATCCTCCATTTTCCAGACCTTTGAGCTGCCCCATCTTTGTGCTGTCAATACCGACAAAAACAAAAAAAACTTAAAATGACACGCTTAATTGCTTTACCACAAGACACAGCTACCGGGAAAACCAAAGAATTATTTAATGCCATCGAAGGAAAATTGGGCATGGTACCAAATATGATGAAGACCATGGGCAATTCCTCAGCATTCCTTGAAGGATACCTCAACCTTAGCAATGCTCTCAGTAGTGCTTCGCTCGGAGCAAAGACAGGCGAATTGATTGCACTGGCAGTAGCTGAGGCTAACGCATGCAATTATTGTCTCTCGGCTCATACGTATATTGGTGTCAACATGTTTAAAATAAAGGAAGATGTGATGATTGCTGCAAGAAGTGGCAAATCAGCTGATCCAAAGATCGATGCTATCCTCAAGTTTGCGGTATCATTGGTTATCAAAAGTGGGCATGTCGATGATGCTGATGTCGCTGCTGTAAAGACTGCCGGAGTTACAGACGGCCAGATCGGAGAAATCATAGGCCATGTAGCACTCAATGTTCTGACCAATTATCTCAACAACACAGCACGTACTGCCATAGATTTCCCTGTAGTGGAAACTTTTGCAAAATTGGCTGCATAATAATATCCAATGGGTAGAGGTAGTTGTATGAATGATCACAACTACCTTTATCCAAAATTCAAGATCATGGAAAACAAAAGACCTCCTTTACCCCCCTTTACCGAAGAGTCTGCCAGACAAAAAATACAAGCCGCCGAAGATGCCTGGAACAGTATGGATCCTGTAAGAGTAAGCCTGGCGTATACGATCGATACCGAATGGAGAAACCGGTCAGAATTTGTACACGGCCGGGAAGAAGTAAAAGCTTTTCTACAACGCAAATGGCTGAAAGAACTCGATTATAAATTAAAAAAAGAATACTGGGCTCATACAGGCAATCGTATAGCCGTCAGGTTTGAATATGAATACCATGATGCTGATGGAAACTGGTTCAGGGCTTATGGCAATGAAAACTGGGAATTTGATGAGAACGGACTGATGCAAAAAAGATATGCAAGCATCAATGATCTTCCGATCAAGGAAAGTGAGCGCAAATTATAGTAAACAACATGGCCAAAAATTTCGGAGCCATCGCCTTCACAGATGCGGTGAAAAGCTTGCAGGAAAAAGCAGGAAGCAGGTCTTCTTATGCCAGGATGGAAAAGGAAACCTTTCAGGATGGCCTGACAAGTAATGAAATAGGATTTATCGAAATGCTCGACAGCTTCTACATAGCCACTATAGGTGCAAACGGTTATCCATACATCCAGCACCGGGGCGGGCCAAAAGGTTTTTTAAAAGTCCTGGATACAAAGCGCCTGGGATTTATTGACTTTAAAGGCAACCGGCAGTACATTTCGTCGGGACATATAGCCACCAATCCAAATGTGGCACTGATCATGGTTGATTATCCGTCAAGAACGAGACTTAAGATTTATGCAAAAGCAGAAATCATTTCAATGAACGAGCAGCCGGAATTATTTGCATTGCTCGACCTTGACCATTATTCTTTCCGTCCTGAACAGATGATGATACTCCATGTAGAAGCCTTTGACTGGAATTGTCAGCAACACATTACACCACGATATACCATTGACGAAATTGAAGAAGCATTCAGCCCACAAAAAGAACTAATCGCCAAACTAGAGGCTGAAGTAATAGCCTTAAAAGAAAAAATTAATAAGCTAACTGCCTGAGCAGCCGGCATAGCTGGCTCCCTGTATTTTCAACACACGGAAAAGATAAATGTAAAATGTTATCGGGCTGTCAAGCCTACCATTAACTCCCAAAATGAAACACACGCCTTCCTCTACTCTTGTTGATCCGCAAACCGGCAATCTTGCCTTCAAGCTCTACACCTTCGAAGACGATAGTCATTTTGATCATATACAACGGTTGCACTATTATTCATTAATCTGGATTGAACATGGTCAGGGTCAGGTTAAAGTTGATTTTTCAACATATGATTTTGTAGGCAACACACTTTTTGCCTTTGTGCCTTATCAGCCTTTTATGATTTCAGGTGGTGATACTATAAAAGGTACAGTACTTCATTTTCATCCCGATTTTTTCTGCATACATAAGCATCACGCTGAAGTGGCCTGTCATGGAATACTTTTTAACAATATTTATCAACCTCCATATGTAACAGTGGACACAACCACAGAAAGCACCTTCAAGATGATCATTGGCCAGATACGAAATGAAATGCAAAATCCTGCCCTGGCTCAATATGAATTACTCGTTTCCTATCTGAAAATATTTCTGATCACTGCCTCCAGATTAAAAAGTGAACAACAGGAGGAAGCTGCATCAACAGCATTAGAGATCAAGGAACCTTTCATACTTCAATCCCTGAAGGATGCCATTGAAAAAGACTATAAGACAAAACATTCAGCCGGGGAATATGCAGAAGCCCTGAATATTTCTTCAAAGGCCCTGGCCAAAATCACAAAATCCTATTTTAATAAAACGATTTCTGACCTGATCGCCGAACGTATTATTATTGAGGCAAAACGTGAACTCTATCTAACTAATAAAACCATAAAGGAAATTGCTTACAGCCTGGGCTACCAGGATGAATATTATTTTAGTCGCTTTTTCAAATCCAATGCAGCCGTCTCTCCCCAGATGTATAGAGAGACTGTTGGTTTTGGCCGGGCCTGAAGAACTGAAAATGATTTGATCCTTTTAATCGAAT
>JAGOIB010000066.1:4695-10970 GCA_017995875.1 Saprospiraceae bacterium | reverse complement strand
CCAAACCAGCTACTGCAGAAGAGCTCTCAAAAATGAACAGAGATTTTGCTGCCGCACTTAACAACAAGGATGCCGTTGCCGCAGCCAATCTGTATACGGAAGACGCGACATTGCTTCCCCCTAATGAGCCTCCGGTAACAGGCAGAAGTAATATTCAGAAATATTGGGAAGGGGCCATTGGTGCAGGAGCATTTGATGTCAAGGTTGCTACTACATCGACCGGAAGCAACGGAGACCTTGGATATGAAGTTGGTCGATTTCAAATGAATATCAAACAAGCCGATGGAAGTGTAACAGTTGAAAACGGGAAGTATATTGAATTGCTCAAGCGTATGGAGGATGGTACCTGGAAATCAACACATGGTGTTTGGAATGTGGATACGCTTGCGTTGAAATAGCTGCCGCTTCCAGTTTAATTACAGGAATAGCCAAACCTGGCAAGGATCCGCAGATAGTCAAAGGTATCTACGATACCATCATCATTAAAATCAGCAGGGCAGGCGACTGCGCAATGCGAACCATATGCCGTCAGGAGCAGGAGGAAATCAAAGGTGCTCACATCACCATCAATGTTGATATCTTCCCGAATACAACGAACACTAATCTTAACCTCCGGTGAAAAAGTTGTCGATCCATAGGGATCAGTAGATTTCACTTTCAAGGTATGAGGACCTATGGCACAATTGAGCAGGTGATTGACATAAGGTGGAAAAGAATCAATCCCTATTGGTTCATTATCAAGAAAAAATTCTACAAGGATGGTTGTGTCATTTGCATCCAGGATGGTTGCTTCCACAAGGATGGAATCAGGATCATAAAATCTTGTTCCATCCATTGGCGTAAGGATGTTTGCTACAGGGGCGGCGTTGACAAACACTGTGACTGAATTAGAATACGTCATTGCCTGATGATTGTCAATTGCTTTTGCCCTCAACGTCCTGTTGCCAGATAGTGGATGGAGGTATTGAAAGGTAAATGGAGATGTAGGGTCTTCACCAATTTTTATATCTCCATCGTAAAATTCAACTTTTATGACTTTCCCTAGCGAATCCATAGCTGTTGCAGCGAGGTTAATGACACTTCCCGGAGCATAAAAATCACCATCCTGAGGACTTGTCAATACACATGTAGGAGGCCCATAATTCGAATCACCCAATTGAACCCAAATACGCGGACGTTCAGGAAGGTTGTGCCCGGAAAAGGAAAATTCTCCGGTGATGACGATGTCCCTGAACAGGCCGGAAGTATCTTCAAACAAAACACTAAATGGTGTATTGGTAGACGAAGTAAATGTGCCAAAATCAACTCCATTAATAGTGAAATGATTGAGCGTGACAACGGTTGTACCCTCATAGCCCTGTCCAAAAACATTTATGTATTGAAAACCTCTGCCGATATGGGTAGGAGCAACATTCGTAATGGTTTCTCTGGAATCATCATAATCTCCATCCCGATTGAAATCTATGCTCCATTCAGACCTGGCCGTACCAGGCGTGTAGGTTAATTTAAAAGTATGGATGTCTCCGTAATGGTTTCCATTCGTTTTCCACACGGGTTTGCCGTATGGGTCCATTTTCCATTTTGAACCTCCCGGATCCAACGGACCTGGTGTACTGGGTGTAAACAGCGCCCCCTCATATTCGTTCGCACCATTACGTACACGTCCCTCGATTTCGTAGCAAGATGGTGGAGTATCCATTGAAATGTAGGGCTGTGCCCGCAACAAACCCCCGGCGAGGCTCATGAGCATAATTAAGCTCAACGTGTACTTTTGACCCGAGAGGAACCTGCTCCATTCCAGACCATAATATATAATACCGGAATTGAAACAGGTCATGGGTTAGATAGATATCAGAGATATGATTCAACAACAAATGTAGACCCTTAGTGACCCAAGACCCGTAGTTTATCCGTAACTTTTGTGTAAGGATTGAAAGAACTCAGTTAATATGACCGTTAAGATCTATCCTGATTGGGGTAAATAAGCCTGTCCCTGTTGCAGTTGATACCAAATCCAGGTAAAATAGTCGATCCGTACGTTGTAGCCTGGGCTTTTTACGATAGCCATAAAATAAACACGATCCTCGAAACTATTCATGCTATACCACCTCTGAAAACCAGGACGATGAATATCTTTCGAGCAGTATTATTGTATATGCTTCAAATTCCTGTCAATCCACCCTTTTTACAATGAGCAGCCCGAACCAGAGCGCGTCCGGATTTTACAGCAAGTATAAATGGCTAATGCTGATAGGTATAGCTGCCATGGCATTTTTGCTCTATACCAATACCCTTCACCATGGGTTCGTCCTTGATGATTATCTCGTCGTGGTCGACAACCAATCCGTGCAGAAAGGTCTCAGAGGGCTTGGTGAAATATGGACCCACAGCCATTTATATGGCTATAAAGGTTTAAACCTGAACCAATACCGGCCATTTCCAATTGCCGCATTTGCCATACAATATCAATTGTTTGGTATGTCTCCTTTTGCCTTTCATTTTTGTAGTGTTTTATTGTATGCCATTTTGTGTGCGTTCGTACTTCGGCTTAGTTTTTTGACATTTCCCAAAAAATCAGCTTTATATGCATTGGCCATCTCCCTACTTTTCACTACCCATGCTGTCCATACTGAAGTGATCGCGAATATCAAAAGCAGTGATGAACTTTTTGGAATGCTGTTCGGCATATCCAGTCTTGTTTTCTTTCTTGAATACCAATTGAATAAAAGTAAGCGATACCTGGGTTTAAGCCTGTTACTGTATCTATGTGCATTGTTTTCGAAAGAGAATAGCATAACACTTATTGCCATTTTTCCGCTGTACATGTATTTTTTCTTCAAAAAGGACATCAAGAGCTCATTACTATCAGGTCTGCCATTCCTGGGGCCTTTGGCAATTTACTTTATCGTCAGAATTGCGGTTTTAAGCAGTGTAACTACTGTGACTGATTCGGAGTGGGAAGTTCCGTATAACAATACTTTATTTGCAGCAACTACCATGGGGCAGTTACTGGCAACAAATTGTATGATATTTCTCAAGTATTGTCAGTTAGCCGTATTTCCTGTTACGTTGGTTCATGATTATTCGATAGGTACATTTGATATTGTAGATTTTACCAATGTACGGGCAATTTCCGGCCTGGCCATTTTGCTTGTGATGGGGGCTATAGCAATTGGTAAGTTTGCTTCAAGGGCTACAATATCATTTGCGCTGCTATTTTTTTTGATCACCTTTTCGATCACATCCAATTTTGTTATCAGGATAGGTGCTACGTTGGGAGAGCGGTTCTTATTTTTTCCTTCTTATGGTGTAGCTATATTACTTACAGCGCTGATTTTTCAATCCTTCAAAAAATGGAGTGGGGGGACTAAAGTGCCGGTATACTTTCTACTGGTCCTGGTGATTGCCGCCTTCTATTCATGGAAGACAATTGACCGGAATGCGGATTGGAAAAGTGGTTTTACACTTGCTGCACAAGATGTAAAAGCCAATCCGAAATCTGCCCGGATACGTGAAGGACTAGGCAATGCGTATCTTAAAATACTGTTAGCAGATACACAGCAGATAGATGCAGGGAAGAATGCATTGCTTCATTATACAGAATGTCTCAAATACCTTCCGGAGAGCCAGGAAATATATTATCATTTGGGGGTGACCAGTCAATACCTGAAAGAGTATACAGATGCCATTGCATACTATCAAAAGGCACTCTCCCGTAATACAAGCGCCCGCGAAGGTGATCTCTATTATAATTTAGGATTGTGTTATGATGAACTACAGAAGATTCCGGAAGCGATTACAGCTTATGCCGCAAGTACCAAAATGAACCCGGACTCCATTAAGGCCTGGACCCGGCTGAGTTATGATTATTTTTCGATGCAGGACTATGAAAGTGCAATCAACGTACTGGAGAAATGCAATGCGCTAGCCAATGGACAGAATATTGAATATTTAGTAAATCTGGGTGTGAGTTGCCAAATCCTGAAACGCAATGAAGAGGCAAAAATGTATTACCGAAAGGTATTGGCAATTGACCCGGTAAATGAGAAAGCGAAAAGAAACCTGGGGGTTTTGGAAGGAGGGTAGTTATTGACTAGTTTTTTTAGATTTATTGGTATCATAGCAGCCATGCCAGTAATAATGGCATGAAGTAATTAAATAATACTTTTGAAAAGTGCATGCCTATCTTTATCACAAATACAGTATTAAGTGAAGCAGACCGTTCTCCTGGTGACACCACCATTTACCCAACTTAATACACCGTATCCGGCCACAGCGTATCTCAAGGGATTTCTCAACACACGTGATGTTGACTGCAGTCAAATGGATCTGGGGATAGAGACTATCCTTCAATTATTTTCCAAAACAGGGTTGGAACAAATGTTTGAAAGAGCCGGAGAAGTGATAAGCAATGGTTCAGCAAATGCACAACGGATTTATGCATTACGGGATAGTTATATTCATACCATCGATCCTGTTATTCGATTTCTGCAGGATGATGATCCTACCTTATCCTATTTTATTTGTGAACGGAATTT
The DNA here is from genome assembly GCA_017995875.1 of Saprospiraceae bacterium. Next base: position 6,432 of record JAGOIB010000066.1, on the reverse strand, counting down.
CCTTCCGGAAGCTTCTAAGTTTGGCCAGATCGAAGATGTCGAATGGGCATTTGGCACCATGGGTATACGTGACCGCGCAAGACATATCGCCACGCTCTATCTCGAAGACCTCAGTGATTTTATACAGGAAGTGGTGGATCCACATTTCGGTTTCAGTCGCTATGCTGAACGTCTTGGTATGTCTGCACATTCATTTGATGTGCTGCATGATCAATTGAATGCATCCCTGACGTATGTGACAGAGATCATGCTATCCATTCTTGAGCTGCGAATAAAGGAATACCAACCTACGTTGGTTTGTTTCTCTGTACCGTTTCCCGGAAATCTTTTTGCTGCTCTTAAATGTGGCCAATGGATCAAACAGCATTATCCTTCTGTTCAAATTGGAATGGGTGGTGGATATCCCAATACTGAATTGCGCGCTGTTTCAGATGCCCGGGTATTTGCGTATGTTGACTTTATTACGTTGGATGATGGAGAAGCACCGATGATAGATTTGCTATCCTACCTGGAAGGGGACAGGGATAGTACGATGCTCAAGCGCACATTTATGTTGAACGATGGCATAGTGACGTATTGCAATGGAAGCCTTCAGCCTGATATCAAACAAGAGAAAGTAGGTACACCCGACTATTGTGATTTGCCACTAAAAAAATATTTGTCGGTTATTCAGCTGACGAATCCGATGCATAGGTTGTGGAGTGATGGTCGTTGGAACAAACTGACGATGGCCCATGGATGTTATTGGGGTAAATGTACATTTTGTGATATTTCACTTGATTATATCAAAAACTACGAGGCCTCCTCTGCTACTGTCATAGTAGACAGGATGGAAGAATTGGTACGTCAAACGGGTGAACGAGGATTTCATTTTGTAGACGAAGCTGCGCCACCTGCTTTAATGAAAGCAGTTGCACTCGAAATATTGAAACGCAAATTGGTCGTAAGCTGGTGGACGAATATCCGTTTTGAAAAAAGTTTTCATCTTGATCTTTGCAGATTGCTTGCTGCTTCAGGATGTATAGCTGTATCTGGCGGACTTGAAGTTGCATCTGACAGATTGCTAAAGTTGATAGCAAAGGGAGTTACCGTCGAACAAGTAGCGAGGGTAACAGATTATTTCAATCAGGCAGGGATTATGGTACATGCATACCTGATGTATGGATTTCCAACACAGACTGCACAAGAGACGATTGATTCATTGGAGGTGGTGAGGCAAATGTTTGAAACAAATATTTTGCAATCTGCTTTCTGGCATCGGTTTGCCATGACGGCGCATAGTCCGGTGGGTATGTACCCTGATCAATTTAAAGTCAAGGCGCTTACGACAGAAGAAGGAAGTTTTGCACACAATGATTTGGACCATGATGACCCGACCGGTACAGAGCATTCACGTTTCGGCGCAGGCCTTGCCAAATCATTGTACAACTATATGCATGGTGTGTGTCTGGATCATCCGCTGCAGGAATGGTTTGATCACAAAGTGCCTGTGACATCCTTGCCCGCTGACCTGATTGAATCCTATCTCGCACGACCTGATGGGAGAGACATCAAGCCAACTAATATGCTTTTGTGGATTGGTGGTCCGGTGAGCTATGATGATCAGAGGGCGATGCTCATGATATCCAATAAGCAGGAGACCTTAGAAATACGTTGTCCGAAACCTGAAGGACATTGGTTGTCATCCATACTCTTTTCAATGTCACCTGTCAGCAGGACCCCATTTACATATCAGCA
>JAGOIB010000066.1:0-4595 GCA_017995875.1 Saprospiraceae bacterium | reverse complement strand
TATATTGATTTTAAGTACATACTTAAAATAGCGAACTAAATGTATTGAATTGCCACGGCTTTTAAGCCGTGGTTCATGTATGATGGGCATTTGTGCTTTAGCACGTAACTTTTGGTCTAACTGCCGCGACCTAAATAAGAATGTTAAAAATTATTTAATGTCACTGAAAATTAATTCCCGTCCGTAACAATTTTAAACGTCACTCGTTCTTAGGGCATTCACAAAAAACAAACGAAATGAACAAGACGAAACTGATTTTTACCATGATGCTCATCCTGGCTTCAAGGATGGTGCAAGTCAACGCCCAATCCATGTTCCTTGCGCTGGAAGGGGAGGAGTGGAAGGAAGTGAAGGATTATCCGGTGAAAGGAAAACAGGGACTTCTCGTCAAGGAGAAGCTCTCTTTTGGTGATTACAGGACACTTGATGTGGATAGGTCCTGGACGAAGGGCAGTGAGGTGACTACAGGCCTGACGGTAGGTGTACCCACAGATGATTTTTATAAAAAGATCATTACCACTGATAAAATCCACAAGAAGCAAACACTTTTCTTTGCACTTGGAGATAGTCATGGCAATCAAAGCACGACATATTCCGTCAGTCAGCTTGATGCTAAAGATTTCAACATTGGCAATAGTGATGTCAGTGTATTCAATTTATTACTGGATCTTGCCGGTCCAGGGGCTAAGTCATCTAATGTTTCTTATTCAAGGATCTATGTAGGCCCTTCCGCTGAGGGTTGGGACTTGTTTATTGACAATCAGGCGGCAGTCGCACAGCCTAAAAAATATATGGGATATCTGGCAAAAAACGATACAGAGTTTTATACTATCACCCCGGTCACCAAAGTGAAAAATAAAAAGGGAAAAGTAGGCGCTATGCCTTTTGGATCTGTTGGTTTTGAAATCCGGAGTAAGGACGGGGAAGCGTTGGCAGCAGTGTCTGTCATAGATAATGGAATCATTTACCTCAAGGAGACTGATCCTCAGGAGCAATTGTTGCTCGCATCAGCATGTGCTGCCTTATTATTACGCCCGGAGGATCTATAATAAATATTTCAAATAGCTCATTCTATTTTTAGGTCATATACAGAGAAGGCAGCGTTTATCTTAGACGCTGCCTCTTTTTTTATAAAAAACAGGTGTACCGGATCCGGAAGGAAGGTTATTGTAAAATAGTATCTTCGTTGCCGCAATACCAATTTGCTTTTGCCGTCCGCTATTTTACTGAAATGAATTACACTATGGGAAAAGGCCTTATACTCGTCATACTTCTCTTTGGCATGCTTGGAGGTTTTGCATCCTGCAAGAAGGAAACACAGTTGGACATGCTTATGCATACATGGAAAGTTGATGATTGGGTCGTGGCCCCGGGCATGAATCTCTCTGATTCCATGAAAAATGAAATGATCAAATCCGCTACGATGGAATTTAAAGCGGATAGTACATTTATTTTCAAGGGAATGAATCCTAAGCCAACCACCGGTAAGTATTATCTGAGTATCGAAGCTCAATTACTCACCCTTATTCCTGAAGGCTCTCTTGATTCGTATGGGCACTCCGTCAAGGTATTGACAAAGAACAAGCTCGTTCTGGAAGACTCCTCAGGGAATAAATTAAGTTGTTCCCATTGAGTTGACTTGTTTCTTCCTTCTCAGGCACTGAAACAAGCTGTAATAGCCACCTAAACACTACCCAGGATTTTTACCTCATTGATAGCAGTGGCGGCTTCGTCACCCTAATTGACCCGTTCCTCTGATTTAAGTTGGATACAGTACCCGTACAGAATAGCTTTGACGTATTCAATTACATCAAAAACTGATACACTATGAGACACCTTAGATTTATTCCGGCTTTTCTGACAACAATATTGTTTGTCTTTATACTGGCTTCCTGCTCCAATAGTAGCAGTGACCCATCAGTCCCTTCACAAACGGTCATACAAAACAATGTTCAATCTGATAGCTGGAAGATCACGTATTTCAATGATTCAGGCAAGGATGAAACCAACCATTTCACCGGATATACTTTCACGTTTGGTGCAAACGGAACGCTCACTGCTTCTGGCAGCAGCACGCAAACAGGATCATGGAGCCTCACCGATAGCAACAGCAATGATGATAGCGTTAGCACACTGGACTTCAACATCCAGTTTAGCCTTGGTAACGACCTTGATGATCTTTCCGAAGACTGGAGCATCGTTTCACAGACGTCCTCACGTATTGAATTGATTCACGTCAGTGGAGGTAATGGAGGTACGGATTATTTAACGTTTGAAAAGAAATAGTATTTCGGGCTTAAACTCCCGGGTTGGCGCACTAAGGCTACCGACCCTTACGTTTAATCCTGCAGTATTGCAAGAAAAGAGGAAAAGGGTATATTTGATTTATTGGGTGTCCACAGTGATCCTTTGATGGGGTTGATAACGGATACTTTTCGCAAGAGCGCATTTCGTATGAGTGCGCTCTTGTCTATGATGGGATTCTGCCCATGTAATTGACTCTCTGGTGGAGATCAGTTACTCTTTGCTTATCCTCGTTTAATGGTTAAAGGTTAATGGTTACTTGTACTGAGCGGTGTCGAAGTATGGGTTATGCTTATTTTTAGATCGGCAAAGATAAAATCTACTATAAATCAGTATACCAGCTGACACCGGTCAGGGGTTTCTTTGAGGAATGGAAGTATCTTACCCTACCAAGTTTTCATTCACCCAACTGATCTTTCAGTATGGACGGTAATTCTTCTCCTCAGTTGCCGGTTGGTATCGTGAAGAACGACCGGAAAACCATCCACGCATGGGCCATGTACGATTGGGCCAACTCGGCTTATGCCCTGGTCATCGTATCGGCTATCTTTCCCGCCTATTATAATGAGATCACAGAGGTAGACGGTATCACCAGGATCAGCTTGTTCGGTGGACGAATTGAAAACACTGCTGCCTATTCCATCAACCTGGGCATTGCCTTTGGCATAGTGGCGCTGATTTCTCCATTGCTCTCCTCTATGGCTGACTATAGCGGCAACCACAGGTCCTACATGAAATTCTTCTGTTACATGGGATCGATCGGATGTATGACCCTCTTTTTTTTCTCTGACTATCACCTTGTCCATCTTGGACTTGCAGGCATGTTATTCGCTACCATCGGTTATTGCGGCAGCATTGTGTTTTACAATTCGTATCTGCCTGCGATCGCAACCGGGGAGAAGCAGGATAAGGTAAGCGCACGCGGGTATGCTTATGGATATATAGGCGCTACTACATTGCTCCTGATCAATCTTGCTTTCATCATGAATCAGAAAGCGATCGGCGTCACAGATGATACGTTACTTCCGAGGCTTTCCTTTTTACTAACCGGGATATGGTGGATTGGCTTTGCCCAGATTCCATTGAGAACCCTGCCCAGGGGGCTTTATATGGCAAAACCGGAAGGCCGTCATCTGATGAACGGATACCGGGAATTGATCAAAGTATGGAACCATTTGAAATCGCAACTCAAGACCAGAGCATTTTTGTTGAGTTTTTTCTTTTATATCATGGGTGTCCAGACGGTGATGTTTATGGCCTCCTCTTTTGGAAAAAAAGAAATTCATCTGGGGATCACCCAACTTATCGTTACTGTATTATTGCTTGAATACCTGGGGGTGGGAGGCGCGTTTCTATTCTCGTGGATTTCCAGGAAAGTTGGTAATATCAGGGCCCTTATGCTTGCTGTTACGATCTGGATCCTGATTTGTATCGGTGCTTATTTTATCATCACGCCGGTGCATTTTTATATTGCTGCCTTTTTTATTGGCTTGGTCATGGGTGGCATTCAATCCCTGTCAAGATCTACCTATGCAAAGATGATTCCCGACACAGGAAACAACGCCGGATATTTCAGTTTTTATGATGTCTGTGAAAAGACAGCTATGATGTGTGGCCTCATCATGTTTGGCACATTGGATAACCTTACAGGCAGTATGCGTAATTCAATTTTTGCTTTAGCCCTTTGGTTTACCATTGGGTTGGTTTTACTGATGGTCGTACTCAGGACAAAGCCATCCCTGCAAACTTCAGCAACATGAATAAAGCCATAAGGAAGGTCTCTATTCCTCTGGAAATAGCAAATGATGAGGTACAACGTATGTCTTACACATCAGCCATATGAAAGGGGAAAAATCGTCATCGCGGAAATTACTATTGTTCTGCTCCGCTCTACTTATAACTGTGCAACTTTGGTCCCAACCCTATGTGGATCCCTTTCAGGTACGGTATATGTATGCATTGAGAAATAGCCATAGTCCGGCTACGCCATTTACGCATCTCTATGCAGGTGCCGATCTGCCAATCAAATTGAAAGGGGGTGCCATTTTACTGCTGAGCCCTTATTATGAACAATGGAGTATTGATTCCGCTGAGACAAAGGAAATATATCCAACTGTCCAAAGTGTTGCTTTTCCGGTCGGATTGATCATGCCGATCCATGAAACTAAATGGACATTAACGGTTATTCCAATTGTTCGATCAAATGGTGAAAAATTATTTGCTGATAATACATTTCAATTTGGAGGTGTCACCCTGGCGACCTTTGCAAGAAAGCCACAACAGAAATTTCG
>JAGOIB010000005.1:37150-40997 GCA_017995875.1 Saprospiraceae bacterium | reverse complement strand
AGCATAGCTTCAGGGATAGTATTCTCAAAAGCGGCCCTCTTACCCAACATTTCCAGCGTATTTTTCATTCGCTCCCTGTTTTTACATGACTCCAGCCATCGGTGAGAAAGCATACGGTTGATACGTGGGTGTAAACGTTCAGGAATATAATGGAGATGCTCATTCACCACGTTGTACGTAGAATGACAAAATGCTTCGATGGAATCCTGATGATATTGGTGCCATAATTTAGATAGGATAAAATCCATCAGTACATCAGCAACTACAGGAGTATATTTTCCCTGGTATGGTCTTAGTAAACGAACGATTTCATCTACTGCCTTGTGTTGATCTGTAAATGTATCAATCCGTCTATGCTGTTGAATACCTTGGATCAGGCCAGGATCAAGGAATTCATAGTCCCTCGGCTTCAACAAGTCACCCCATAGATTGCCCATGAGTATCAACGGATCCTCAGAAGATAAGAGTGCATGTGCCAGGTAATTCATAGGTTATCATAATCCGCGAGTCGGATCTTACTATCTTTGCGCCCTCAAATTTATTGCTTACTCAAGAATATCAGTTTTATGGGATTGAAATGCGGAATTGTAGGATTACCAAACGTTGGAAAATCCACTTTGTTTAATGCACTTACATCTGCCGGCGCCCTGGCAGCCAATTATCCTTTTGCAACAAAGGAACCTAATATCGGCGTAGTGACAGTACCGGATCCACGTTTGGATGAACTAGCCAAGCTGATCAATCCTCAGCGGATCCTTCCGACAGCAGTTGACATACTCGATATCGCAGGCCTGATCAAAGGCGCTTCTCAAGGTGAAGGGCTTGGAAACCAGTTTCTGGCCAATATCCGCGAAGTGGATGCTATCCTTCACGTCGTTCGTTGCTTTGATGATGACAATGTCGTGCATGTGGATGGCAGTGTAAATCCAATCAGGGATAAAGAAATCATTGATATCGAACTAGGTTTGAAGGATCTTGAGTCTGTTGAAAAAAGAATTGACCGCGCATCAAAAGCAGCCAAAAGTGGTAAAAAGGAAGAGGTAGAATTGGTCGCCTGGTTAGGCCAGCTAAAATCTCATTTACTTGAAGGTAAGGCTGCACGAAGCTTTGAAGTACCGGATATACATGCGGATGTCATGCGTGAAATGATGCTATTGACCTCCAAGCCTGTTCTCTACGTTTGCAATGTAGATGAAGCTTCATCTGTCAACGGCAATAAATACTCACAGCAATTGCAGGAAGCCATTGCCCATGAAGGTGCCGGGCTCATTTGCATCAGTGCCGCGATTGAATCTGATATTGCAGCTCTTGATACGCTTGAAGAGCGCATGGAATTTGTGAAAGACCTTGGCCTTGAAGAGCCAGGTGTCAATAGAGTCATTATTGCTGCATATGATTTACTGCACCTGATTACATATTTTACTGCAGGCGTCAAGGAAGTTCGTGCATGGACGGTCCGCAAAGGAAGCAAAGCTCCACAAGCTGCCGGTGTTATTCACACCGATTTTGAAAAAGGATTTATCCGTGCAGAGGTCATTAAGTATGAAGACTTCATCAAATATGGTTCAGAAGCTGCTGTTAAGGAAGCCGGCAAAATGGGCGTAGAAGGAAAAGAATATGTGGTTCAGGATGGGGATATCATGCACTTCCGCTTCAATGTGTGAGAACGTAAGAACGTGAGAGCGTAAGAACGTGAGTCACCTTCGCACATTGAATGGAATTGCATTCACATTCAATGGCTTCGGCGACCAAAGGAACGTGAGAACGTGAGAACGTGAGAAGTGTGTGAGTGAGTTTGTGTGTGAGTGATCATAGAAGCGCCGTCGGATGGAGTTATCTCCGCCGACCAACGAAACGTATTGTCGAAGCGTCAAGTCCAGCGCCTGGCTAGCTGGCGGAGAAAACTCCATCCAGCGGCCATTAAGGATTGCTATTCCAGCTTACATCACAGATTACTGATCATCGATTACCGATACCGAATGCCGATTACTGCTTACCGATTACCGGACACTGATTACTGCTTACCGATACATCACTGCTTTCACAGCAGCAATCACTTTCGCTGGACTTGGCAAATACTCATCAACAAACGTAGGTGCATAAGGCAATGAAACATCTGCACTATTGACCCGCGTCACAGGAGCATCGAGGTAATCGAATGCATGCTTCTGAACAGCATAGGCAACTTCTGAAGAAATACTGGCGAATGGCCAGGATTCATCAACGACCACAAGTCGATTTGTTTTTTGAACAGAGCGGATGATCGTCTCATAATCCATTGGGCGAATGGTACGCAGATCAATAACCTCCGCTGAAATACCTTCTTTAGCCAATTCTTCCGCTGCCTTTTTCACTACTTCCATCATTTTATTGAAGGAGACAATAGTGACATCAGTACCTTCTCTTCGGATTGCGGCTTTGCCGATGGGCACTAGGTATTCTCCTTCAGGAACGTCCCCTTTAAACCCATAGAAGCTCTCGCTTTCCATAAAACACACAGGGTCGTTATCACGGATGGCAGATTTCATTAACCCTTTGGTGTCCGCAGGATCGATACAACTGATCACCTTCAATCCGGGGCAATTGGCAAGCCAGGATTCGAACATCTGGCTGTGCTGCTGGGCTAATTGACCGGCAGAACCACTAGGACCTCTGAAGACAATTGGGCAAGAAAAATTTCCGGCAGATTGTGAAAGCGTCTTTGCAGCATTATTTACGATCTGATCAAAGGCCAGGACTGCAAAATTCCAGGTCATAAATTCCACAATCGGCCTGAGTCCATTCATTGCAGCACCAACACCGATACCAGCAAAACCAAGCTCAGCAATGGGTGTATCGATCACACGTCTCGGACCGAATTCATCCAACATCCCCTTGCTGACTTTATAGGCGCCATTGTATTCTGCAACCTCTTCCCCCATCAAAAAGACAGAATCATCTCTCCTCATCTCCTCAATCATTCCTTCGCGGATGGCATCCCTCAACGCTAATTCTCTGGCCATGAAACAGTATTATTTTATTGGACCGCAAAATTAGTAAATCTTAGCCATGCGACCGGTCTGACAGACCCTGTTAACTCATATTAGATTTTTCATTCATATTATTACCTTTACATCATCTTGAAGACATTCGCATTTTCCTATACTCCATATTACTGGCTGACCGTAACCAGCCTGGCAGCCCTTCTGTTCCTTGGAGGCATCTTTGTCAGTAGCTTCTGGTTTTCAGATCGTTGGGAAGATTTGTTTAAAGAAAATATTGAATTCCTTGTGGAATGTGATCCTGACCTTCCCGAGTCAAAACTGATACCATTGGAAAGCCGGCTCAGTACGATTGAAGGCATCCGGGATCTCAGGTTTGTCTCTGCCGATGAAGCAATGAAAATCATGAGGGCTGAACTTGGTGAATTAGCCTTGCCTGATTCCATGGACAATCCATTCAGGGCTTCTTTCCGTTTTAAACTTGATCCATCCAGGGTTGACACAGTTTATGCTAAGGCACTGGATAAAGAACTGACCACGGTTGATGGCGTAAGTGCCTTTTATTATCCGGAAGATCTCTATAGCACGATAAGGGCCAGGTTGAAAAGCATTTCCCTGGTAACCGGGGCAATTGCAGGCATACTCATTATCCTCATCCTCATCATGATCCATCACCAGATCAGGATGTATATCATGCAACACCGTTATCATATCCGTACCATGTCATTAGTGGGAGCCACAAGAAATTATATCCGGAAACCATTCATCACTGAGGTCCTTAAGATGAGCAGTTTTTCCATTCTGGTGGCCTGTATAGGTTATTTACTCACATTACTCTGGATCGGAAATCTTGCAGGTCAATCCCT
>JAGOIB010000005.1:13400-37050 GCA_017995875.1 Saprospiraceae bacterium | reverse complement strand
ACGATTTACGATTTACGATTTTGCCCCTAAATCCCCTAAAGGGGACTTGACATCTTTCTTCTTTGTTGCGCGGAGTCGAAACAATCCTTTCCCAGCTACCAGGAAAAATCTTCCGGTCATTGAGCGGAGTCGAAATGACGATTTACGATTTGCCCCTAAATCCCCTAAAGGGGACTTAAAATTTTCGATTTATAAATGAAGTTTGGTCAACCCCAACTCGTACACAATTCAATCATCTCGAAACTCGCCACTCGAAACTCGAAACTAACTACTAACTACTAACTACTAACTACTAACTACTAACTTACTTATTCTCTTCTTTCACAACAGAAGCATTCTTGAGAATCTCTTCCATGACAGGAACCAAATCCTCCCCTGCAATCTTCTTCACCAGGATTTTTTTATCCTTATCCAGTATAAAGATCTGTGGTGTAGTTTTCACATCATAGATTGTTTTATAGCGGTTCCTGAGATATTGGTCAGAGGCATTCACCCAGATATCCATTCCTCTTTCCTTGATGGTGCTCCAGCATGAAGAGATATCCGCACCGGTTTTTGTACATATGGAAAGCACTTCAACTCCCTTCTCCTTGTAAGCTTTATAAAAATCAACGACAAAAGGAGTTTGCTTCTTGCAATGACCACATTCAGGATCCCAGAAAAACAATACCAGATAATCCGATTTGATTCCATGGATACTAACCTGTGATCCGTCTTCTTTGATAAATGTTAGATCAGGTGCGATGTTACCAATCAGGGTTGGCCTGATCGTTTCTGCCTGGGCAATCAATTTGTCCAATTGCTCCTTGTCCATCCAGGTAGCTTTGCCTTTTGCATAATAGGTATCGACAAGATGGACATAGACTGCATCCATACCCATTCTTTTCGAACGGGCAGATTCATTCAGAAAATGAACGAGGTAATATTGAAAAGCTTCAGGGTTCTTGTCCATCTTTGAAAGCAGGTAATCAATGGCCACACTCTGGCTATCGGGTACCTGGTACGTCAGCTTCTGTAGGTAAAAATCAATCTTCGTGTGCATGATACCAGACCGCATTGCCCTTGGATCATTCATATCAAAATGATCATAATAATGTGCACGGTAGTATTCATACTGTTTCTGCTTGCGATCTGCTTCCGGATATTCCATAAAATCAGGAACGTCCAATTCCTGGTTTGCCGCTATCAGCATTGCCGTAAAGGATTCGGGATACTTCTTGAGTACTTCACTCTGGATTTTTTTAACATCCTCATCGATCCTGGTTAATTCAGCTTTGTAGGTATCTCGTTGTAGAGAATCCTCTGCCATCAACTTTTTTAATTCATCAGCGCGTGGCCGACGCTCTTCAAGTTTACGCAGATACTCGTAGTAGATATCATTCTCGGGTGAACCCTTAAAGCGTGCTGATTTTACAATATCATTAAGGTCGAATGCAAGCGAAAAACGCTGTTGACCGGTTGTTACCAATACATGGATAAACTTATTATCCGGAGGAATGACAAGGAGATAAACGCCAGGTTCCAATTCCTCTTCACCCTGAAAGATAAACTTGCCCTTGTCTACCAAAGCGGTGTCTTTCAGAAATTGAGCTTTGCCGAAATAATAACCCAATTCAAGCGTGTCTCCTGAAAAATTTTCTATCTCTACCTCAATCCTGTATCCACCTCCGTCTCCAGAAGCCAATAAACTTGTGCAAAATAGTATTGAGAAAGTAAAAAGGCTGATCAAATGTCGCATTGTCCTCAATGATTTATGTATGGTCCTTATCCACCTTCAAGGTCGAAAGCCAAAGTTAAAAACTCCGAAGCAATTCACTTCGGAGCCCAATTAGTATAATTCACAATGGAAAGTTAAATCAGGCATTTAACCTGAAGGAATTTACATAACCGCTACTTACCTGGTTATTCCCCGATAAGCTTCTTCTTCATTGCTGCAAATTCCTGCTCGGTGATAAGTCCTTCGCGTTTCAATTCAGCGAGTTCCTTCAGTTTATCCACCATTTTTCCTGAAGTCTTACCATCCATAGCTTGTTCAGCAGCTTCCCTTTTTCTATCCTGTTCTTTTTTCAACTGCTCTGCTACTTTCTTTCCTTTCTCAAATTTCTCATTGTACATCTTTTTGAGGCGTTTGGGATCGAAATCAAGAAAGGTGCCTCCTGTAGAAAAGTGCTTCTTAAATACTTCTCCAAGAGCATACGACGATGCTCCGGCCAACAGCGCCATGGTGACGCCACCGATCACTGATCCTATACCGGGAATAAATTTGATCATCGCTTTTGCCCCCATCCTTGCCAGGCCTGAGCCAGTCAGACTGGTGATGATAGCTTTACCTTCCGATTCCCTGAAATCCTGATCATACAACTTGCATAGCTGACGGATCATATCCAGCTGAATACCGCTCACTGCAAAAAAATCAACGATAGGAACAGGAATCAAACCGGCACCCATCGACCAGATGATATGATTTTTTATGATCGTATCCGCATGTTTTTCTCTTTCAGTTTCTTCTGACATATTCTGTGTGTTTTAATGTTCGACGTTCAAACTACCCGAATATCAGGGATTTTCGCGACTCATCAACCCCTAATTTCGACTAGAATGATCTCAGGGGCGATCAATCGTTATCCTACTGAATAATTCACAAGCGCCTGAAGGTTTGAAATCCCAAATTTTACCTTGATCATTCTTTTGCTAATCAATTAATTTTTTGTCGCTGTAATTCTGCTTCCTTCACTATGACTTCCGAATTCCGGAGCATACATACATTGTAATGTTGCCAATCCTTCACTGTACGATCCGGCCTGCGCTACTGTCACCGTATACTCGATGACAAATTTACCACGGGGCAGGTAATCAATAAAGAAATGTGTGGCCAAATCCTTTGTACTCTGATAATAGCCAAGTCCACCATTCCATCTGTAACCACTCAACACATCCATTGGCTCAAATCCGGACGCCCTCAAGTCCTTCAGATGAACAAATTCCATAGCCCTGTCAGTTTCAATGGTCAACCGGACTATTAATTTATCACCGACTTTCAAAGATCTTGAAGGAGCTGTTTTCGTTTGTGTTCCCCTGTCGCCATCCACAGCGATCAGCAAGGATCGGGTTACTTTCAACGGGTTATTTTCAACAGTTGATTTGACTTTGTCAATGTCCTCCCAATACTGCCAATAAACACCTCCCCAGGCAATGTGGTTATTTGGATTTGTCACAGTAATGCTTGACCAATCTTTCTGAATATCATTTCCACTCCAGGATTTCTTCACATATCCAGTTCCTGATTCAACAGGTGTTGAATTTCCAATTACTTCCTTTGAACCCAATTTAACACTGACAACGCCTATGGACTGCAACCAGGTGTCAGGGTGAATCAATAATGCATAAATGGCAGACGCAGTAGCCTTTGTTGTTTTCCACTGAGTGGTTTGTTTTTGTTTCAGCAACCAAACACGGAGCTCATCTATTTCAGCCTGAGGTACATCCATATCCTGATACAATTCAATCATCAACGACTGGAGTTCTACAGGAGCTTCGTTCCACTGGTAACCTGGGGACAATTTCCAGTAACGTCCCAATTCTTCATGAACTATAGTCCGTTGGCGAAGAGATGCAAGTATTTCTTTTGACACTGTTGCTCCAGGCCACATCCTGAAACTTCCCAGTGCCATAAGTCCCTGGTCATAGATACCCTGCTTTAACCAATAGGCTTCATACTGAGCGCGCAGATAGTTGTTGATTTCATCCAGCTTTGCAGTGTGATCCAATTCAGGAAAAAATGAACGCGTATACAGATAGTGGATTTGTATCGAAGTGATCTGCTGATCACTCATTTTGAGTTTTCCTGCAGCTTCAAGTCGCTTTAACTCATCGTACCATTCAATCATTCTCGCATCGAGATACGGTATGGCTCGCTGTATGATATCATTTCCATTACCGGAAGGTAATTCAACACCAAGCTTATTGAGGTGACCAAATCCTTCAGCTATATATTGAGTGATATACCAATTGTCTCTTCCACCCGGAAACCAGGGAAATCCTCCATTTGACATTTGCATTTGACGCAGACGATCCAGGGATTGCTGCGTTTCATACCTTAAACGATTTGCATCAAAAAGCAATGCGATATCTTTCTTTTGTTGAGTCTCCCCCATCGCATCCCTCACCCATGGTGTCTCATCCAGCAAAGCAGATTTGAGATCCTTATTCTTTTCAAGATTACTTACAAGGGCATCATCGCCGGACATTCTCCAACCATCATACACCTGTTTGATAGCAGGATATTTATTGGCTATATGTGTAGCCAGTGAATTGGCAAACATCCTACTGAAGATCTGTTCTGCACATTCATGTGGGTACTCCATCAGATACGGCAATGCCTGAACCGCATACCAAGCGGGTGAAGTCGTCATCTCTACTACATACTGATGGTCAGAGGTAGTGGATGTCCTGTTGTCAAGCATTGATTTGAAGACAAATGTCCTTGTTTCGTTTGCCTTTATAGGTAAGGGTAATGTTTCGGTGATCAATACTCTATTGGTCACCACAGGCAGTAAGGATTCTTCACCATCTGTATTAGCTCCTGCGGAGGCAGAAACCTGATATTTTACAGGTCTGCTCCATCCTGAAGGAACCTGTAATGTCCATGCTGCCGGAGTTGATCCCTTTGAAGCTATTTGAATAGATTGTTCTACAGGTGCTATTTTCCAGGCAGATGAGACATCTTCATTTGAAAATGCATCCATAAGTTTCAGACTGACTTTGCCTGTCTGCAACTGATCAGTGAGATTAGTGACTTTCACCTGGAATGCAATGGTATCACCTTCCCTAAAGAACCTTGGAGGATTAGGAAAGACCATCAATTGTTTTTGTGTGACAACTTCAGCTTGGGTTAAACCAAAAGCTAAATCCTTTGTATGTGCCAATGCCTGAAACTTCCATCGGGTTAAACCTTCTTTCATCTTGAACGTGAACGTCAATTTACCCTGATCATCTGTATTGATCTGAGGGTAGAAGAATACTGTTTCATCAAGTGCTGATCTCAATGATGGTGTTGATGGCTTTTCTATTGGAGCCTCAACCCCTTCATTATCTTTCTTTTCAGATGCATCCTTTTTAACCGGAACTCCATCCATGACTGAAGACGGTGCAGGCATAGATTCATTGGCCTGCATCATTATATCCGTTTCACCTTTATATCTCACTCCTCCACGACCACGAGGATAATATCCACCTTCCGGAAAATAGCCGTACAAGTTGATATCCCTGTATTGTCGCCATGGCACATCCTGCATGTTCTGATCCCAATGATAGGACAGACCCCAATAATTGACAGGGTTTGGTTGGGTGTTATGGATAATCAGCTTTGAAGCTGTAGAAGGATACAAACTCATTTGCCATTGATGCGGAACAAAAGCATCCAATGAAGCATCGTACATACTTAACAACATTTCGGCTGTAACCTTCTCATGCTTTTGACCTTCCACCGTCAAGGTCCATGTTTCTTCATCGCCGGGCTCAACTTTATCACGCCATGATTTTAGGGAAACATTCAAATCCTTATTGGTCCATGGTACCCTCAGCAGTGTTTGTTCATTGAAAAAACGATTGTTGTAAACAGTGAGATGATGCACGTATATTCCTCCCCGATCTTCTTCACTCACCTTGATACTAAGATCATTTTGTACAGGCAAGTTTATCCAATTCCGCACCGGTGAACTGAGGCGCCGTTCAATAATCCTTATGGATTTTGGAGGAGATGTCAACCCTGTGAGCAAATTGAAAGCAATATTATCTCCAGGCTCAAAATTCCTGTCCGGTGAGGCTATTTGCACAACCTCAAAGCCAGGCAAAAGTTGATTGGACGCATAGGCCATTATGTATTGGGTGATATTCAACACTTTTCCAAAATCATCTTTCCAGGTCCAATCTATTTTATAGTATCCTGGCTTTGATATCAATGAACTCAGATCCATTTTGCCTGATCCATCAATTGTCACAGATTTTTTGCCGACAACGCTTTTGACAGACCATGAAGACATTTGTTCTTTACCAGGAAGGGCATAATTAGAAAATTTAGCGGCGTAGTCCCCTTGCGGAATCGTCAGTATATCAGGAGACGCCCATAGTCTGGTGCGTTTGTTTTGGTTGGGGCTTTCCAACAAGGAAACCTCAACATCACCCTTCACTTTAACATTTGCACCATCACTATTTTGAGAAGTTATAATAACTTGTGTGAGGCTGTCAACGGAAGTTTTTTCTGCAAGCTTGATATTGACTTCATAACCTTGCTTATTTAATACAATGGACTTAGTTGCCTCATGGCTCTCACCGGTGATATCAGTAATGAAAAGTGTTATTTCAAACCTGTACATGAGATCCGGATCACCACCTGGTTTGCCTTTTGCTTCGAAGGTGATGTCAATACTTCCATCATCCTTTGTCATGCCCTGACCAACAGCTAAAACCTGACGATCTTCCTGTGATGGCCAATATCCTTTCCAATAGCCATACCACCATGGCCGATAAGAAACGCGCTCTACTCTATAACCAGCCTTGGCTCCGGAAACGAAACTGCCCGCATAATCTTTTGCATTTCCACGAACGGTTACTGATTCATTCAACCGAACAATATCCTTGAGTGTATCAAAAGTGACTTCAAATTTTGGACGTTTATATTCTTCAACCTGGAAATAGTGTCGACTCGCCCCATGGCTTGAAGAAATGGACATTTGACCTGTCAGCCCACCCGACGGCAAATCAAAATGGCCGAAGAAAGTGCCATACGCATTTGACGTAAGGGATTGTTTGGTTACTTCCTGTCCGTTAGCATCATATAAAATGATCTCGACCTTTTTATTGGTTACAATGGATGGCATCTGGCTTTTATCAAACTCCAATGCATACCCTTTAAAAAATATCTTTTGCCCTGGCCTGTAAATCGCTCTGTCACTAAAAAATAAGGTTGTCGGATTCGCGTTGGATTGTCCTCCGTATTGATAGGTATAATATGAATCCTCTGGAAATAATTCATCTTGTCCTTTAGTGAGTCGCAAGGAAATATTCCTTTGATTTTGGCTTGGCACCATAACCCAACCATTTACATCACTGATTGCTTCTCCCAATTTAAACTCTTCCTGACGTCTCCTGCTTGCATTATACTCATAAGCAATAAATTCAGCCTTGACACCTTGAACCGGTAATCCTGTTCGTCTGTTGACGATAGCAGCTTCCTGATTCTGGCCTCTGTTATCAATCAGCCAGTAAGACAATTCTGATACCGTAAACATGATCGCACCCGTCGTTGTCTTATTACTTTCAAAACTTGCTCCGTCGGATATCACTAATGCATAATGACCAAATGACAAAGCAGGTATGGCCACTTCGGTCGTATGCGATTGATGATCTCCACCATTGTCAATTGGCTGCTCCCATGATTTTATCGGGGTAAGTTGGTTTAGCTTGCGCAACGCTTCCTCACCATCCCATGACTCTCCACGCCAGCGTCTGATGGATTCAGGCAACTTTACGACTTTTAGGTAAACAGAAGAAAGATTGCGATAGGTGAGTTGGGTTAAAATATCTTCATTTGGGAGATTGATGGATTCAACAGATGCAGAAATAGACTTCTGTTCAATTTGCTGAATTAGTGTTTTACACAACTGACTTCCATACGCCTCCGGAAAACGATCTATCGCCTTACGGCAAATTTCATATGCCTTGTTATAGTCAAGACGATGTTCGGCATCCTTGTCACTGGACCATTGACCTGCCTGTTGCATGAGCAATTCAGCCCTGTAATAATCAACAAGGGCTGATTCAGGTTCATTGCCATGACTAGCGGACAAATTATCCAAAGCATTTGCATAAAGGGAATCTTTACCATCAATAATAATATGCTCATAGACAAAGCGAAGTCGTTTCAGGTCGGCATCCAGCAACGCTGCTTTATGTTCGCTATCTGACAGTCGGAATGCCAATAGCTGCTGGAACCACTGTAATGCCTGCCATGTCTGTGATACTGAGTCTGAGGATGGAAATGCGTGGCCAATAAACGATCTCGCTGGCGAAAAGGCAAGAGGATCTGTAAGGACGAAATCATACACCGGCTTTGTAAGAAATGTTTCTGTCCCTGAGAAAAAGTCAAGGGCACGATGCATGAGAATATCGTATAAGAAAGGCCGGAGATCATCTGTTTTTTGCTGCTCTGTGAGAAGAACTTCGTAATCAGTAACCTTAGCTGTTCGCAAACCTTCCCATTGGATAGATTGTGTGTAGTGTTGTTGAATCTTATCGGTAAAATGCCGTATCCCCCAGGTGCGAATATCAGGTCCGGCAGGTCCGCCAAACTCTGTCCTGTTTCTCATCTCCCACAAATGCGACTGAAGGTATTGTGTGTACCATTGAGCAGCAAGGGAATGCATCACGGATTTCGCGGGTTCAGGATAAGTTTCCATTTCCTGCTCAGCACGGCTCAGCGCATTAATAGAGGAATCTTCTTCTAACTGATTGAGATATTTATTCTCATAAAGGATGGCCTTCACCAGGTTTCCCGATTCATTGCCGGATAAAGCAACTTGTTTGATTTTTCTTACCTCTTCCAGCGCGGAGGTTAGTAAACCTTTTTGTTCAAGAGAATCAATCTTCTTCCACATTTTATCTACCATGACGGAATCATAGTGTACAGGAGGTGTCAAGGGATCTGGTTTTGTCTTGCAGGCAAACCATATACAACATACGGCTACCAGCACTAGTGCAATTGGGTATTTCATATAAGTTCATTAAGTATTGATATTACATTGATGCAGTAAATAGTAAAATTACAGAAGAGATTAGCCTCTTTAACGAAATATTAACCACTAATGGATACAATCAGAATGCAGACTTGTTCATTCTAATGAATATATCTGCCGGGAAAAACATCAGCTGAGAGTGTCAATCCTTCAAAAATATGTGCAATAAGCTGTTCTGACCAAAAAGGGGCAAGACTGGTTCCCTTTGTGCCTACTCCATTAAAAATATATTGACCTGGTCGCCCTGGATATGCTCCGATCAACGGCCTCCTGTCATCCACCGTGGGCCTTATTCCGGCCATATGCGATATGATTTCCAATCTTCCGTTATATACCTTCCTGATAGCATCCAGAATTCTGCGTTTTGCTTCTTCCGTTGGAAACGCATTTTCAGGCCAGGGCTCGTAATGGCTGCCCACCCAAAATAAATGATCTTCATTTAAGGGTACAATAAAAACATCTTCCTTAATGATCAATGGAATCTCCCAATCAGGCATAAAGAGGATAAGCGATTCTCCTTTGTTTGGAATGATACCCATTGAAACATTTGGATCGAGTGCACCTGTGGTAAATACTATTTTTTCTTCGGTTTGGGAAATGGTGTCTAAAGGTTCGGACAGAATCTCAAGCAATCCTTTATCTAACAGAAAACGCCTCGTGGCGGTGACCCAACCCGGTGTATCGAGCCGATAACCTCCGGTAAGTATGCCATAAGGTCTGTCCATTTCATCCAATAGCTGATATTTCTTATTGGAAACATAGGCATCATACTCAGGATCCTCGAGTCTTTTGTCCCAGGCCCTTCTAGCTTCTTCAGAGGAAAGGAACCTGATAATCTCCACCGGAAAAAAATAATCATTTCCCAGCAGTTCTTCGGTCCACCTGTAGAAATCAAGCGCTTTGGAGATGTACTCATCAATACGCCATGCTTTCACATAACGTCTACCTGTAATCGGAGCAATCAATCCGGAAGAAGCCATGGATGCTTCACCTGGCTGCGGATAACCAACTAACCTGAAAGAAATATTTCTACGATAACATGTGAGCGCGAGTACGCAACCAACTAACCCGTGGCCAACAATCAGTATTTTTTTATTCATCTGATTGTTGTAATTCCTGTTGAAGTTTTTTGGGCAATCCGGCCACTACCAACTGATAGGAATGATTGATGAGGTCGGTTAATAATTCTTTTCCCAGCCCCTGTTCAAAATATACCGTATTCCAATGCTTTTTATTCATATGCCATCCGGCTATAATAACTCCGGGATATTCCTCTCTCAATTCGATCGCTCTTTCAGGATCACATTTCAGGTTGACTTCAAATGATTCAGCATCCAATCCTGTGAGGGCAAATGCTTTGCCCATCACTTTGTATACAAGTGTATCAGGACCAAACGGAAGTGTTTCTTCCACTCCTTTCAATTGCAAACAATAATGCCGGAAGGTTTCAATATCCATCGTTACATCAGGCCAAAAATCTTTGCATAGCGCAACATCTCACCTTGATTGCTGATTTTAACCTTTCCCGTCAAGATAGCCATCATGGGATTGAGCTCTCCCGTAGCCAGATTGATAAAATTATCCCCGGTAGCTCTCACGACACATTTGGCTTCACCTTGCAAGCCATCCGTTACTGTAACCTTTTTATCTGCCACTGTAATCGTAAATTGACCACCATTGTCTCCTTCAAGATCAAAATGAAATACTGTGTCCAACCCATCCACGGCTCCAGGAACCACTTTAGACGGTAATGCATAAAGAAAATCTCTAGAATTCATTCAATTGTGCGTTTAAAGCTTTCAGCCAGCTGATTGCTCATTGTTTTAAAATAATAACAACAATTTTCCGTAACTAAAGATCAAAGCTAAAACCTTAATTCATTTTGTTTGCAAATCGCTCCTTTTACCTTTCCCTTTACGCCATGCTCTATGCGCTCTCTGCCCTATGCCCTATGCTCTATGCTTTCAGCCTTGTACATTTGCCTAAATGATCCAACGAAATCTTCGCATCGTCTTCATGGGGACTCCGGATTTTGCCGTAACCTCCCTTCAATTCCTCTTGGAGGCAGGCTATCCTATCGTTGGTGTCATCACTGCACCTGACAAACCGGGAGGCAGGGGCATGAAAGAAATGATCTCCTCAGCTGTTAAAAAATTTGCCTTAGAACATAATCTACCACTATTACAACCGGTCAATCTTAAAGCAAAGTCGTTTCTCAATGAACTGAAGTCTCTCAACGCAGACCTTCAGGTTGTTGTTGCTTTCAGAATGCTTCCGGAAGTTGTCTGGAATATGCCGCGTCTCGGGACAATGAATCTCCATGGCTCGTTATTGCCAGCCTATAGGGGCGCAGCACCTATACAATGGGCGATTATCCGGGGAGAAAAAACAACAGGTGTTACGACGTTTTTGCTTCAACATCAAATCGATACCGGAAAAATACTTTTACAAAGAGAGATACCCATCCTGGAAGATGATGATACCGGTATGCTGCATGATCGCATGATGTATGCAGGTGCACATTTAGTTGTTGCAACAGTTGACCAACTATGCTCCGGCACCATCATTCCGAAAAATCAGGATGAAAGCAAAGCGAGTCATGCACCAAAAATATTTCACGAGGATGCCCAGATCCATTGGGGAAAATCCGTCAATGAAATTCATAATCTGATCAGAGGGATGGCTCCTTTTCCTGGGGCGTGGACGACCATCGATGGAACGGAATGCAAAATCTGGAAATCAAAAATTTACACCGCTGGTGATGGTGGTGTTCCAGGCAAAATAAGCATAGCCGGAAAACACCTATTAGTGCAAACGATAGATGGTGTGTTGGAAATTTTAGAAGTACAAGTGGCAGGTAAAAGGAAAATGAATGTGACCGACTTTCTTAATGGGTATAAGATCAAAGATTGGTCATTGACATAAACTCAAAAGCTTTCCTGACTAATTTTTTTATTAATTCAACATCAGGCAATACTTCCGGATCTACCTGGTCCAACTCCTCAGCATAGATTGATTCAGTTGCTTTGGTGTCCGTAAACTTTATTGAATTGATGTATGTGAAACAAGCCAGACTAAGGCAAAAGAGAGCGATGACGCCCGCCAATTTTACCGTATTCTTTTTAATTCTGACCATGATGGTTATACAACGTGGGTTTATAAAATTAGTTACACCCCCTATGCAGTTTTAAATGCCCTCCAAATATAACTCAATAATTATCAGGTAGTAGCACTTTAATCTTTCCTTAACTATTTTTAACCTGACTCCTTATGTATCCATTTAAATCCCGGAGGCCGGCCGCTTCAATGACTTAAAGACCATCGCTTTTCGCTACCGTTGCATGGGAAGAAAATATCTTCTTTGTGACAGGATGTGTTGGATAAGATAATACTTCAAGGGCGGCCCCCTTTTCTACAATTTTTCCGTCTGACATAACAAGGATTTGATGGGCCATACGCCTGATAATGTGCTCATCATGAGAGATGAAAATCATCGAAAGACCTTTTTCCTGCATCAGTCGCTTGAGGAGTTCTATAATGCTATCCCGCGTCCTTCCATCAAGGGCAGAAGTTGATTCATCGCAGATCAGTACCTCCGGCTGTACCAACATAGCCCTTGCCAGGCTGACCCGAAGACATTCTCCACCTGAAAGCTGACCCGGCTTACGGTCTAGCACAGAAACTGGTAATTCCACCTGGCTAAGTAGTTCACTCAAACTTCCCCCAACCTCTTTACTATTCTTTGCCTTGAGTACTTCTTCCAATATTTCCCTGATCGTTAGATAAGGATGCAAAGAGCCTCTTCCATCCTGCATCACGAGTTGTACCTTAGATCTCAGATAATGGATATCTGCATGCTTGTGGAAGTCAATTCGTTTTCCTCCCAGTATTATATTTCCTTCGGAAGGCAAGTAAAGTCCCACCAGAAGTTGCGCTAACGTCGATTTACCACTACCTGATTCGCCCACCACACCAAGACATGTTCCTTGCTCTAAAACAAAGTCCAGCTTGCCGACTGTAGCACCACTTTTATAGGCCATGCCACCATAAATATGGGCATATACAAGACCTTTAACTTCCAGTACCGACTTCTGTCCTTTTGGATATTGATCGATACGTTTAGCATCAAATGAAGGGTCTTCAGTGACTATATCGTCTAATCGAATTTCACGGTCGGCAAGATATTTGACAACAGCTTCTTCGTGGGTGATGCACAAGATAGCCATGTTGTATTTTGACCGCAGCATAGAAAATACTTCCAATAATTCCCGCTGATTGATTTTATCAATGGCCGATGTGGGTTCATCTGATATAAGTAATTCAGGCATAATCACGATGGACATTGCCAGCTGGCATCGCTGCAGTTGTCCACCAGATAATTGGTGAGGATAGGAAACCACAATTCTGTCAATATCATGGATCCCCACTTCCTCCATTTTAATCCTGAGTTCTCGCTCAATATTGATGTCCGGCTGATCATTACGTTCCCTGATGATCATGATCATTTGCTTGCCCATTTGCAAGACAGGATCGAACGTAGAGAAGATATCTTGTTGGGTGTAGCCTATGTGTCGCCCCCTCAAACGAGGCCAGACTTCATGATCATCTGGAAGTGTCAGTATCTGCTCGTCCTTTCCATGCCATTGAATAGTGCCCTCTTGTACCTGGATAGCAGAAGGTAATAAATCCAGTAGGGCCATTGCGATACTGGTTTTACCACTACCTGATTTTCCTGTCAACGCCACTATTTCACCGGGAGAAATGTGGAAGGATAGGTTATGCACAATTGGTCCTCGTGAAGTACCAAGGGACAAATGATCTACCTGAAGAAGTTTGGTTGACATAGTGTAAAAATAGATTTGCCGGGGCGTCCCGGCAAATCCATTTCATGGCATTATAAATTTCTTATTGAAGAATTCAGAATTAAATCAAAAACAAACTCTTATCAGACGATTAGTATTCAGACTCCAGTATTCCACCTTTATCTACAACAACAGCAGCATCTTTGTACCCTTTGGCAATCACCAGGTCTCTCACCCGTTCTGCATCTTTAGCTGTCTTAAAACCACCGATAAGCATGATAGTCCAATCACCCTGCCGGTAAGATTCCAGAGGGCCATATTGATCAATATCCTTTGTGTTAAAGCCACCAGGCTTGAGATAAGAAGCCAGTCTCACTTTATATTCAAGGATGACATCATCATCAGTGGCTACTGGCGCTGGAGATGTCACAGTACTGACTGGGGTTGGATTATTTACCTTTTCTTCTATCTCTATTGGAACCTCCATCGACTGGCCTGCAGGATGACCTTGAGCACTAAAAGGCTCAAGTCCTTGCTGAATGACAATAAATGCATCTTTCTTTCCCCTTGCCTTTGCCTGCAACAATACTTGCTTTGCTTTATCCTGAGTGTCAAAAGGGCCTATTCGTACTTTATACATTCCATTTTCAGTGTGGATATAAACCGGACCAAGTTCTTCCCAGGAGCTTAGTGAACTCTTATCTGTTATTGGCCTTGAAGATGCTGACAATTGGACAGCAAATTCAAGTTCCTTGGTTTTTTCGCCTTGAGGTTTCTTATAGGTTGTTGGATCCTGTTTGACATAAACTTTAACCTTTTCCGTTTCTCCGGATGAGCTCTGGGTTGTTTGATCCACCACTTCCTTCCCATTTTTTAATTCCATCATCAGCACCTGGTATTCCGCTACCTTTTTAGAAGCATTGGTCAGCTTTACCTGGGTCGCATTGTATCCAGGGGCTCTTACGGTGTATACTTCACTGTCCGAAGCAGGAAGGGTAAGCACCAGTTTGCCATTCAAATCGGTTTGCCCAAGTTGCCTTCCTGTTTTATCGATCAGAAGCGCCTGGGTTATTGGTGACTTTGTTTCGGCATTGGAAACCATAAAACGGGCTTCATGAACCGCAGGGCCACCACCTTTATTGGGGGTATTCTGCCCATGGAGAGGACCAAATAAATCCGAAATCAGGATCAGGGTAATGTTTAGGAGTAGTTTTGTCATAGAGCCTAATATTAACTTAATTCGTAATGTAAAGATATATATTTTTCAATATAATACACATTATGTAAAAAAATAATATATAGAAACCACCCCTTTATAGTCTTTTTTCAGATTCACCCACGAATGTTGCTATTTGAGGATAGTGGCAGTGGATTTTGTGAAGAATCAGACACTCCTTGAGAATTCTCCGCCGGAGTATCCGAGAGTTTCTATTTTTATCGTTTCAACTATCATTTTACGACATCAGAAACTTCTATATGCGTCAGGTCCTAATTTCGTTTTTCCTTCTTTTAACCACCATTTACGGATTACAAGCCCAAAAACTCGATCATCGATTAGGCTATATCCTTGTCCAAGTTGAAAAAGGGGCTTCCCTCGAGGATGTTCTTTCGTCGAATACCTCAAGAGCCCATAGCGAAATCGTACTAGACCGCATCATTTCTGAACGACTAGGCATATATCTGGTCAGATTTGATCATAGCCGGGTTCATGAAAGGAATCTTTTAGCCCAACTTCAGTCTGACAAAAATGTTTCCATAGCTCAGTTTGACCATCTACCCAGCCTTCGGGTCGAACCGGATGATCCGCTGTTTAGCTCCCAGTGGCAATGGCTCAATTATGGGCAGACAGGTGGCTTGACTGATGCCGATATTGATGGAGATGAAGCCTGGAATACAACAACTGGTGGCTTAACAGCAACCGGTGATACTATCGTTGTGGCAATTATAGATGATGGACTTGATTACAATCACGAAGATATTGCAGCCAATGCATGGATCAATCATCACGAGATCGATGGCAATGGCATCGATGATGATGAAAATGGATATATCGATGATATTCATGGCTGGAATGCCTATGACGACACCCCTGATGTCTGGGGCCAGAATCATGGACTCAATGTTGCCGGTATGATCGGTGCAGTCGGTAATAACCAAATCGGAATTTCCGGAATTAACTGGAATGTCAAAATAATGATGATTGTGGGAGGCAGCCCTGAATCCTCTGCCATCGCTTCTTATGCCTATGCTTTGGAGCAACGAATCCTCTACAATGAATCAAATGGAGAAAAGGGTGCATTTGTCGTGGCGACGAATAGCTCATGGGGCATTGATTTTGGTCAACCTGCTGATGCTCCACTCTGGTGTGCATTCTATGACACACTTGGTGAGCATGGCATCCTGAGTGCAGGCGCCACAGCAAACCTGAATATTGACATCGACGTTGCCGGAGACCTTCCAACTGCATGCCCAAGTGAGTACCTCCTGAGTGTGACAGCCCTTAATAACAGCAATGAACGTACATTTTCCGCATACGGATTAACGCAAGTTGATTTTGGCGCTCCGGGTGAGGATATTTTTACTACCCGAAGAAACAATCAGTATGGCACCACCAGTGGCACCTCTTTTGCTTCACCGGTTGCGGCCGGAGTTGTTGCGCTACTCTATTCAGCACCTTGTGCCGGCTTTGCACAGCTAGTACACACTAACCCATCGGGAGCTGCAAAATATATTCGCGATCTTATTTTCATGGGCATTGAACCTGTTCCCGGTCTTGAAGGGACACTTCGATTTGGAGGCAGCCTCAATGTCGGTAATAGCATGGAATTAATGATGTCCAATTGCTCAGCATGTCCGATTCCTTTCGCTGTAAATGCCCAGGTCATATCTGCTGAAGAAGCTATTGTAACCTGGAGCATGATCGATACTGCGGATGCTATCAATGCCAGATATAAGCCTACCGCCTCTGCTGCGTGGGATACTTTATTTGATGTTACCCAACCTTTGTTACTTTCCGATCTTTTGAGTTGCACAGAATATGAGATTGAGTTTGAATCCATTTGCAGTGATACCTCCACAGGCTTCCAATCCAACCATATTTTCACAACAGATGGTTGCTGCAAATTGCCGGATGATATTTCAGTAATTACCGGAGAGTCATTCTTTACCGCCTCCTGGACAGAAGTATTAGCTGCTGATTTCTTTCTAGTACAATGGCGCCCTGAAGGCAGCGAAGAGTGGATCGAAGAAGTTACGCCCAATTCGAATATCACCATCACGGATCTAGAAGGCTGTTCGTATTATGAACTAAGGCTCCAGACCAGTTGTGATACTACAGAAACGGGTTTCTCAGCTATTATCACCATTAGAACAAAAGGTTGTGGTAATTGCATTGACCTGGAATATTGCGAAAGCGGGTCGGATGATGCATCAGAGGAGTTTATTGATTCATTGATCATCGGCACACTTACAAATCATTCCGGACAAAATGGAGGCTACATTTTCTATGAAGATCTTAATCCGGATTACAGGGCGGGTGAATCCTATGGAGTATGGATTCGACCTGGTTTTCCTACCGGGCAGAAAATGGATGAACAATTCAGGATTTGGTTGGATGCCAACCAGGATGGCGAATTCGGTGATGAAGAATTATTGGTGGATTCTGTTTTAAACAGTGATGATACCTTTCTGATCCAACAATTGACAATACCAGCTGAAGCTCTGGAAGGCTCCACAAGGATGCGTGTGAGCATGGCCTTCACCAGTTTCTTTCCTACCAATCAACCTGCCTGTGGTCTGGTCGACTTTGGTGAAGTGGAAGATTATTGCGTCAATATTTTGCGCAATCCTGATCCGTGCGCAGAGGTGGATACTGTATTGTTTGATGCCATCACCTTTACGAGTGCGTTTATGTACTGGCCCGAGACAGAAGGCGCCATCGCCTATACCTATCGCTGGCGTGAAGTAGGCACGATTGATTATGATGAAATGGCTACCATCGATACTACAGCTAACCTGACTGATCTTGAAAAATGTAAAACATATGAAGTGCAGATCCGTACGGTTTGCACCTCCGATACGACCAGCTATGTGAAAAACTACTTGCTGGAAACAGATTGTGATGTGGCAGTCAAAGAAGTCAATCCACTACTTGCAGCCTTTAAAGTATTTCCAAATCCAGCTACCGATTTTATCACATTGAGACTTCAGGCACTCGAATCAGGCGATCACAACATCACCTTGTATAATATGCAAGGCCAAAGGCTAAGACATGAGGTGCTCTATGCAGAACCAAATGAAGTAACAGAAATCAGGTTTGATGGACTCGAAGCTTATCCTCCTGGATTGTACTTTGCTGTCGTAGAAAAGAATGGAAAGACCTCTACAAAGAAATTTATTAAGATGTAACTGTAGCAACCATATTGCTGCAGCTCATAAAAAAATGGGGCTCAATTTCCTGAGCCCCATTTTTTTATGCTTTTCTATTTTCTAAAGGAGGAACTGACGACCAATTCTTTATTTCCGGGTGTGTAGAGATAAAATCCTTCACCGGATTTACTTCCAAGTTTGCCAGCTTGAACCATATTGACCAAAAGCGGACATGGTCCATACTTAGGCTGCCCATACCCATCCTGCAAGACTCGGGTAATAGCGAGTACAACATCCAACCCTATAAAGTCTGCCAATTGCAAAGGCCCCATTGGATGAGCCATACCAAGCTTCATGACATTATCTATTTCTTCAACGCCTGCCACACCTTCCCATAAAGCAATAATAGCTTCATTGATCATAGGGATCAAAACACGGTTGGCTACAAATCCGGGATAATCATTTACGGTAACAGGAATTTTGTCCAGACTTTTAGAAAGTGCAGTCACAACTTCTGTCACCTGATCAGACGTGCTATATCCACGAATAATCTCAACGAGTTTCATCACAGGCACCGGATTCATAAAGTGCATGCCAATCACCTGCTGAGGCCTGTTTGTCACAGCCGCAATTTTAGTAATCGAAATGGAACTTGTATTGGAGGCAAGTATTGCTTCCGGTTTGCAAAATCTGTTGAGGCTTTCAAATATTTTCAATTTGAGATCCACATTTTCTGTTGCAGCTTCTATCACAATCGTTGCATCCTTGACTCCGGTTTCCATATCTGTTGTAGTGCGAATCCTACCTAAAGTAGAATCCATATCTCCAGCGGAAATCTTTTCTCTAGCCACCATTCGTTCCAGGTTTTTCGTGATTGTTGTCATCCCCCGATTTAAAGCCTCAGCGGAGACATCAATCATGGTAACAGGATATCCATACTGAGCAAATACATGCGCAATACCATTGCCCATCGTTCCGGCGCCAATCACTGCAACCGTGTGATTCATTTTATTGTCTGACATAAAGGCTAAAATAGGAAAAATTACCAGCTGCTTCCGCCGCCGCCACCGCCGCCGCCGCCACTACTAAAACCACCACCGCCGCCACCGGATGAACTGCTGCTTGGGCTACTACTAAAAGCCGAGCCAATTGTATTTATCTGTGAAGGAAAACTCTCAGAAAAATTATTAAAACTGTCCATGGAATTAGTACCATACATCATCGGTCCTGAATACCATGATGGGGGCTGTGTCAGCAATCCTGCAAATTGCTTATTCCATTGCTTGAGGTATCCAAATGCTAAGGCATACGCCATCGTCTTGTCATAATAATTTGGATCCTCTTTCATGAGTCGTTCAATGACGGGGCGTTCTGCCTTGGCTACAAATTGCCGGAAACCTTCAAATTTCCTGTACGTTTCATTTCCGAGTGGAGACCGTTTATTGAATCTGCTGGCGAGAAAAAACAAAATAAACCCTGTCACCATCAACGCAATACCATCTGTATTCTGTCGGCCAAATAAAGCGAAAGCACCCCAGCCTAATGAGGCCAGTCCCAGTAAACCGGTGACACAGCCCATTGTTTTCTGATCTGATTCATACCAACCCTGAGCTTTAATCCATGCACTAACAGACGCTTTTACAGAAGCCATAGTGACATAGAATTTATCGCGCAGGCTTTTCAAATGAACGACATCTCCAGATGAAAATAATCCATTGAGAAAATCTCTTTCAAAGTCAAATAAGTCAGGCTGTGGGCTTTTCAATCGGGTGAAAATGACATCATCCTTTTGCAAAAAGCCACCCTCCTTTGTTTCCAATTTGAGATAGCCTTGCGAAGCCAGGTGAGGAATAAGACACAATACATCATTGTTGTCAACACTATGGTCAACAAACCCTCCAGCTATGGCTGGCGAAATACCTTCCGGTGGATAATATTCCGTCATGATGGTCTGTCGCTTATTGCGTGAAAAAAACTTGGCAATAATTCCAGCAATAAGAAACAATATAGGTGCCAGTAAAAGCCCATGCTTTTTACTAAACATGGCCCAATCATTCAAAGCCACAAAATCATCCTTTTCAAAACGTAAGGCTACCGACATTCCCTCACCTGGGTTAAATACTCTGGAAGTAGTTCCTTTTACTTGTGTAGGAGAGACTGTAACAACTCCTTCAGCACCTCGCTCCCCTTTTAATCCAGTACCCCATTTTACATCACTTTCCTTTAAGGAAACACTTTGAGGCAAATCAATTGAAAAGCTAAAACTGCCAATTTCAGTATCCCACATATTACCGAGAACATTCCACTGAAATTCACTGTGATCATCAAAAAAGATGATGGGATTGAATACCCGATAATGTATTTTGTACACCTGGGTTCCATCTACATATTTATCTGCATCTCCGATTTTGATTTCTAGATTATTATTTGCCTTTGAGGTACTAAAAGAGTATCCATCCACTGTCAAATCTTCAATCAGAAAATCTGTTTGCTTCCCATTGATGATATTCCGATAGGGAATCGCTCGAATGATACCATGCCTGGGTTCAGTAAATAGGGCAGTAATAGTTTCATCAATATCTGCATACCCTTCCGGAGTAATGGTGATATGCACTTCATACTGAGGAACGGTATAATATTCAGCACGAAGAGTAGCCGCACTTATCCACAAAGGAAGCAGCAGGAAAAGCCAGAGTCTTTTCATAGGTTTTCTAGAACTGCACTTTTACATTTTCGGTTTCAGCAGCTTCTACTTCGAAGTATTCCATTCTATGGAAACCGAATGGGCCCGCGATAAGATTGCTTGGAAATACTTCCACAGCGTTGTTCATATCACGCGCAGAAGCATTGTAGAAACGCCTTGAGCGTTGGATACTTTCTTCAAGACCGGTCAGGGTTTGTTGAAGGTTAAGAAATTCCTGATTCGCTTTAAGATCAGGATAGTTTTCTGCCAGGGCAAATACCGATTTCAGTGCTCCTGAAAGTGCCAGCTCTGATGCTCCTCCATCCTTACCACCGGAAGCCATAGCCTGGCTACGTAGTGCAACGATTTTTTCGAGTGTCCCACTTTCATACTGCGTGTACCCTTTGATGGTATTGACGAGATTGGGAATCAGGTCATAACGTTGTTTCAGGTAAACATTAATGGTCTTGAAAGCTTCCTCGGCGCCATTGCGCATCCGGACAAGTTTGTTGTACGTGCTCATCAGGTATAAACCGAAGAGGACAACAATGATAATGAGAACAAGAAATACAGTCATAGCGATAGTGTTTGGGTCTGTTAACAAACAAATGTACTAAGGAGTTGCCAAATAGCCGGCCTCGAACTTCGTTCGGCCAAATTAACGACAAGGTTGCCTTTAAAAGACGTCAATCTATACTAACAATCGACATTCTTTTTGCCCTTTGAAATACTCATAATTGGCAAAATCATAGGTTGATTGATGTAAAAGGCAATTCCCGGTATTACAAGCCGACTTTTCCCATACTACTCTTACACCAAACACAATTAAGTAATTTCACCCCGGTATGCATAAATCTATTTTAGTCGGTGATGTCGGTTCCACAAAATCCTCCTGGTGTTTTGGCGCTGACGAGGTGAAAACGATTCACCTGGATGGCTATAATCCATTATTTCATGCGCCTTCATCAAGGGTGAAATTGTTCGAAACACTGCATCAACATACGGCTGATGTCCAATTTTCAGATATCTGGTATTATGGGGCAGGGATTATAGATCACCATATTGCGGAGGAAGTCCGGCAACAACTCATGCTGGTTTACCCTTTAAGCCAAATCCATGTTACTTCTGACCTTTTAGGTGCTGCCATTGCCTCCTGCGGATATGAACCAGGTGCAATCGCTATCCTTGGGACAGGAAGTCATGCCGCCATTTTCAACGGACATAAAATTATCAGGCAAGCCACCTCTCTTGGGTATATTCTTGGTGATGAAGGTGGTGGATGTGATATTGGGAAAGCATTGTTGCAGGCCTACTTCTATAATGAACTTCCTGAAGCGCTTTCGCTCGAGATGGCAAAAAAGCTTCCATCTGGTCGTACAGGTTTTATTATAGAACTCAAATCCTCTTCTGCACCCAATCAATATCTCGCTGAATTTGCCAGGGTGGCGGTTTTGTACCAGGAACACCCATGGGTTAAAGATATGGTCACCTCCAGGTTTAAATTATTTGTAAAAAGACATGTTACCCCGCTGGCACCGGATGGACCGGTTCACATAGTTGGTTCGATAGGCTGTATATTTGCCGGCTTATTAAAAAAGGAACTTGAAAATGCCGGACTGACTTTGGGGAACATCATTAAAGACCCCATCCACCGGCTATTTGAAACACACAAGGAACATGGACAAAAACACAAATAAAATCAAGCGTTTGGCTGTTTTTTCATCTGGTGGTGATGCTCCGGGCATGAATGCTGCCATCAGGGCTGTGGTAAGAACCGCCTCTTATTATGATCTGCTTGTATATGGCATTTACCGTGGGTATGAAGGTATGATTGATGGAGAAATAGTAAGGTTGCAGAAAGGTGATGTTGGGAATATTATTCATCGTGGTGGAACCATCCTCAAAACAGCCCGAAGCGAAAGGTTCAGGACGAAGGAAGGTAGAAAATTGGCTTACGAAGCATTAATGGCCAATGATATTGACGCTATGGTCGCTATTGGGGGTGATGGAACCTTTACAGGGGCTAAAGTCTTCTTTGAAGAATATGGAATTCCAGTGATAGGTATACCGGGTACGATCGATAACGATCTGTATGGAACAGACTACACTATTGGATTTGATACGGCCGTAAACACTGCTATTGAAGCAGTGGATAGAATCAGGGACACCGCTGATTCGCACAACAGACTCTTCTTTGTTGAAGTCATGGGGAGAGACACAGGGTATATTGCGCTCAATACAGGAATTGGCAGTGGAGCAGGCGCTATCCTGATCCCGGAATCTACCATCGATGTTGAAACCCTTATCAAGCACCTTGAAAATACAGCACGACGTCAAAAATTATTTTCCCTCATCATTGTGGCTGAAGGAAACGAAAACGGTAATGCACAGAAACTGGCGACGGAAATAAAATCAAGATTTCCTGAGTATGATCCTAAAGTGACTATCATTGGGCACCTGCAGCGAGGTGGCGCTCCGTCAGCACTAGATCGACTGATTTCAAGCAGGATGGGCTATAAGGCAGTTCAGGCCATATTAGAAGGCGAAACAAATAAGATGGTGGGTATTCAAAACAATCACATGGTCCTCATTCCTTTTGATGATGCTATCAACAAGAGCAAAGAAATAGACCAGGAATTGCTAAAAATGGCGGAGATATTATCATTGTAAACCTTGGAAATAACATTTTTCTATATCCCCATTGGAAGTGAGTCAGAAGCCACTAACTTAGGTGATCTCGCTATTGATAAAAAACTGGCTGCTTGTTCCAATGTATTTCCAATCACCTCCGCATTTCCCTGGAATGGCAAACTGGAAAAAGAAAATGAATTTGTACTTGTCCTGAAGACTATTCATTCACTAACTGATTCTTTAAGAAGTTTTATAGTTGAAAATCATCCCTATGATGTCCCATGCATTATGAGTTGGAGTGCAGAGGTTAATGAGTCTTACGGGAAGTGGATGAAAGAACAGTTAGTGTCGAGTTTCGAGTGACGAGTTTCGAG
>JAGOIB010000005.1:0-13300 GCA_017995875.1 Saprospiraceae bacterium | reverse complement strand
GTTTTATAGTTGAAAATCATCCCTATGATGTCCCATGCATTATGAGTTGGAGTGCAGAGGTTAATGAGTCTTACGGGAAGTGGATGAAAGAACAGTTAGTGTCGAGTTTCGAGTGACGAGTTTCGAGTTTCGAGAGGCAAGTATTGTGTGAGGGAAGAGTGTGAATTGTGAATCTTCTAACCCCCTGCCCCCTGAAAGGGGGAATTGTGATACGTCAATCGAAAATTGTTAAGATGTTTTATTCATAAATTGGATAGCAAAATTGATCAGGAATCTTAACATGAATATAGTTGTCAATATATTATTTGTAGTCACACACCTTGTCCTAATTGTACTAGGTGCTTATAAATTTATTTTCAACAAGCCCAATGATTTTATAGAAATATTCTCTTATTATTTGTTTGAGGGTGTAATTGTTTTTTATTTTGTTTATTAGTTAATCAGAAAATTTAACAAAACAAAGGAATTAACCAAATCAACCTTGCTATTCATATTAAGTTCTGAATTTACTTCATATGTTGTCTTGGTATTTATTAGTTTGATTTATTTTGCAAAATCAAGTGATGGATACCTGATACCTGGTCATTAACGTGTGAATCGATACTCGTCAATCGTCATTTCGACTTCGCTCAATGACCGGAAGATTTTTCAATGGAGCATGAAAAGAGATTGTTTCGACTCCTCTCAACCATGAAACTAAAGGAAGCATTCGATATAAATCGTCTGTGGTAAATCGTTTACCCCCATTATGGGGCTATGGGGCAATTGTAAATCGTCACTCGAAACTCGTCACTCTTCACTCATCACTCGAAACTCGACACTCGAAACTCGACACTACACTCAATTCTGCTCTGCGTCTCCACGTTTACTCCACATCAGATAAGCCTTAATAAACCCATTGAGATCGCCATTCAGCGTAAGGTCAGGATTGTGCACCGTGTGTTGCGTGCGATGATCTTTGACCCTGCGGTCATCAAGAACATAGCTGCGTATCTGGCTACCCCATTCATTCTTTGTCTTCTGGGCTTCAACCATATCACGTGCTGCGTTACGTTTTTCAATTTCCCTTTCGTAAAGTCTTGATTTAAGCATCTGCAATGCCTTTTCACGATTCTGATGCTGCGACCGTTCCTGCTGACATTCACACACGATACCCGACGGAAGGTGTCTTACACGAACAGCTGATTCAGTTTTATTAACGTGCTGGCCTCCCGCTCCACTTGAACGAAATGTATCCCATTCAAGGTCATCTGTTTTTATCTCTATCTGAATGCTGTCATCAATTAATGGATGCACGAATACCGAACAAAAGGATGTCATTCGCTTGCCTTGAGAATTAAACGGGCTGACACGTACTAAACGATGTACACCATTTTCCCCTTTGAGCATTCCGTAAGCGTATTCACCAGAGATTTCAATCTCGGCGCTTTTTATACCAGCTACATCACCATCCTGCCTGTTGAGCTCTGAAACTTTATAACCGTTTTTTTCAGCCCACATAACATACATACGAAGGATCATAGCCGACCAATCACAACTCTCGGTACCACCGGCACCGGCGTTGATCTCGAGGATACATGACAATTCATCTTCGGGGTTGTTGAGTGTGCTGCGAAATTCTACATCATCAACTATTTCAACAGCTTTAGCGTAGGCGGCATCCAGCTCTTCTTCTGTGGACTCACCTGCATCATAAAATTCCAATAACACCCCGAGGTCATCAACGACGGCCTCGATGGCTTCAAAATTTGAAATCCAATGTTTATGTGCTTTGATTTCTTTCAGGGCTACACCGGCTCTTTCGGCGTCGGACCAGAAATCAGGGTCCAGCGTGAGTTGTTCTTTCTCTTCTAATTGAAGTCTTCGTCTGGCGACGTCAAAGATACCTCCCTAAAACTCCCACGCGGGTCTTGAGGTCTACAAATTGATCTACAGTC
This sequence comes from Saprospiraceae bacterium, assembly GCA_017995875.1. The sequence goes on along the minus strand of JAGOIB010000005.1, from coordinate 11,363 downwards.
ATCCTGTTTTTGTTTTAGTAAACAGCAACGGGTAGCCGGATGTTTCCACCTTCGACTACCCGTTACCATTTAAGCTAGTATTACTTCTCTAATTCAACATAGAATATCAAATCAGCATTCTCCGGAATCACCGGAGGAGAACCTGCTGCACCATAGGCGAGACTTGCCGGTACAAAAAGTGTTGCTTTTGAACCCTTGTTTAATAACAAAAGACCTTCATCCCAACCTGGAATGACTTGTCCCATACCTAAAGGAAACTGGTAAGGCTGACCGCCCTTGAACGAGGTATCAAACATCTTGGCATCTGCATCAAGCATTCCATAGTAATGTACTGATACTTGCTCGCCCTTAGCTGGTTTAGCGCCGTCACCTTCCTGATGAATGATATATTTCAAACCTGATGCAGTGGTTTGCATCTTACTGGCGAAATCACCTTTTTTGTAAGCATCATAGTTGCTCTTAGTCAGAGCTTCGATCTCAGGCAAACGGTCGCGAACAACCTGTCTTACTTTTTCCTGCTCTTTTTGAATAGAATCAGAATGAGCTTCAAAACGGGCTTCGTCCATAACATCGACGATACCTACTTTATAGATCATAGGATCCTTGAAACCTTCAAAGCCCGGAGGAACCTTTTCAAAAGAATCCATTGGGAAATAAAAGTGAAGACTATCACCTTCATGTAACGTAGCGATGATATCAACAAGCGCTTTGAGCTGGCCATAGCTCTTGTTGTCATCCATAACTTTCAGAATGGATGGCTTGCCCATCGTGGCGGTAGATTGTAAAACGGAATCCTTCTGTGTCAGCGACATGTTGAAGAAAACGTAGCTGTTGACCGGGATTGGTTCAGAACCACCCTTGCGGACAACCTGGTATTCGTAACCTGATGGCGACTTGATACGTTTGCCTTCAGAGGAGCATCCTGCAATTAAGAGAACGCATAGCAGCGAAAAAAATAAGTTATTGTTCATGTTGTAATTGATATATATTCATTGTTAGTGGAATAATCTCTTTGACTTTGGCCAGTGTTTCTTCGACGCTGGCTTTAAGCTGGCCTCCGGAAGCGTTGCGATGGCCTCCTCCATTAAAATAGGTATGACAGATCTCCTGTACATTAATATTGCCCTTGGAACGGAAGGATAACTTCGTAACATTTTGCTGTTCTGCAATAAAAACAGCCATCTTCATGTTTCGGACCATCAGTATATAATTGACAATCCCTTCTGTATCGCCACGGCCGATGGACCATGTTTTATAATCATCCTTATTGAGCCAGATGATACCGGCCTGATATTCGGACATCAATTCCATCCTGTTGGCCAGACAATGGCCCAACAACTTAAGTTGCTTTTCCGTCATGCTGTTAAACAAACGGATCTGCAACATGTAGTCGTCCATTCCCATCTTCTTCAGTGCGGCTGCAATTTCGAACACATGAGGATTGGTCGCATACCTGAAAGAACCTGTATCCATCAGTATACCAGTGTAGAGTGCTTCCGCAATCTGTACATCAATATATTTTTCAAGGCTGTTGTCTACCAGGAAATCATAGACTAACTCAGCTGTAGAGCTGGCTTCTGTCTTTGAAATAATATGATCAGCAAACGGTTCAGGATCTATGTGATGATCAATCAGGATTTTTACAGCACGTGAAGCCATCACATCTAACCCAAATCTGTCTATGCGGTCCAGGGAGTTGAAATCGAGGCAGAAGATGATATCGGCTTTCTCAAAAGCAGACATGGCATCCTCAGGATTCATCTCCCCGATGATGACTTTATCGATTCCGGGAAGAAAATTGAACAAGGGTGGAAAATCATTTGGAAGAACCACCGTCACCGTGTGCAATAATTTCTGGAGCACAGCCGCCAATGCCAGTGTAGACCCCAGGGCATCACCGTCGGGATTCTTGTGCGTGACAATCACCACACGAGAAGGCTGACGAATCAATTGATACAATGAATCCACTTATTACGGCTTGATTTTTTCAGGGCGCAAAGGTCTAATTTTATTGTGATACTAACAAATGTGTTAAATTTGCGCCCCATTGAACTAAAAAACGCTTTAAATATACCTTAAACACACATGGCAAGTAACATAACTTTTACAATGATCAAGCCTGACGCAGTAGCATCAGGGCACATCGGAGCTATCCTGGCCCAGATCAATAAGGCTGGTTTTAAGATCATTGCGATGAAATATACCAAGCTTTCAGCTGAAAAAGCAGGTGAATTCTATGATATCCACCGTGAAAGGGGCTTTTTTGGAGAATTAGTCGATTTCATGTCTTCAGGCCCTATTGTCGCTGCAGTTCTTGAAAAAGAAAATGCAGTCGAAGATTTTCGCACGCTTATTGGTGCAACCGATCCGGCAAAAGCAGCTCCAGGGACGATCAGAGCGCTGTTTGCTAAAAATATCGGCGAAAATGCAGTACATGGATCAGATTCAGATGAAAATGCCCTGATAGAGGCTTCTTTCCATTTTGCCAAGGTTGAAATTTTCCGCTAACAAGCTGCTTCCTACCCAAAGAATCACATTCAGGGTAAAACACGTCGGTTAGTACTTAGTCCGCCTGTAAAGGATGGCTCTTGCATGCTCAGAGGTGAATACCTTTTCATACTCTGCGTCCAATTGGGTAAATATTTCCTGCGTATATGGATGGGCTTCAAATTCTGTCGAATATGACAACATCAATACGTAGTCAAGATATTGACCGGTTCTTCCTTTGTAATTGTTTATATCAGCTCGTGGGGGCCTGTGATCAAAGTTGATTCCATCCTTATCTGTCTGTGAGTACATATTCGTTTCCCAGCGTTCCACCATCGGGAAGTACCAGAAGTTAGTTTCATAGTTATCAGAAATGACTAAATTCTTGTACGCTCCAAGATAGCAGTCAACATGTGGAAAGAGCCAAATCGCATCAGCGATCACTTTGCCATCCGGTGTTTTACCTGCCCAATCATAATTAAGGACAAGTAATGTGGATGTATCCTGGATATGGTCAGCACAAGTGACTATTTCAGATGCATAGGATGATGCCTTTACTTGAATAGGAAGCCTGATCATCGTCAAGATCAACGCAAACAAAACTGCGGCGATGGATACTCCATTACGTATGCGGGCACTGAAGTCATTGGTGGCGATCCAAAAAAGAAGACATAGAAACGGAAATATCCCAAGCCGGATTCCAATCTCAAGGCCTCCTGAAAAACTAGTTGGGGGAAAAATAAACAGTGAGAGCACACTTAAAAACAAAAGCATGAAGCCATCGTATCGAACAAAGGCCTTCTTCCGTATGCGTTGGAAAAGTGTAAGTGAAAAAAGATATAAAATCATGATAGAAAGCAAGAGCAGGATTATACGTTCCTGGTTGCTCAACGTGATTAAAGCTTTCAAATGCAGAAGATCATTCCATAGGTCGAGCTTAGAAACATGCTGAGCTTCAGCATTCCAATCCCGGCGCAGGAAAAACTGCAGAAACAAAATCACAGGTGCGATGATGGACACCAATAATCTCCAGATTTGATCCAAATAAAATCGTAGAACAGTTACAGCTCCTTTCTCTCTAAGATCATACCAACCAACAATCAACACGACACAACCAATAGAAAAGAGCGAAATGAAAAATCCCATCGGGTGAGAAAGATATTGCAGAAACAACAACATGGCCATCCTGAAACTGGCAAATGCTGAAGGGTTTGGAATGGCTTTGATCCAATACGCAAGTATCCAAAACCAGAGGGCAATGCTCCACGCATTATTTGTAAAGCCTTTCATCAGCACCATGTTCCAGGCGAATAGAACGCCTATACACGCCAGAAAAACAGATTCTGGATTAATCGCCGCAATTACTTTTCTGAAGCCAAAAGAAAAGACCAAAATATAAAACCCAAAAAAAAGTTTCTCCGTCCAAATCACCGGAAACCATTTCAATAATGGGATCTGGATGGCATTGGTTATCCAGTTTGGTTCAATAAATTGATTTAGCTGATAAAATGGCTTAAAAAATTCTTTCTGTCCTTCAAATACCCAACTTAGAAATATTTTAGAATTATACAGGTGACATGGACCATCCCCGGTTACTATATAGTCACAAAACAATACCGGTAGTAATCCTAAAAACAGGACAACACCAAAGGCAATTGTTTCTACCGATAATTTCTTCATTTTGATTCAACCAATCTGTCCTTGCAGTTCATTGGACAAACACATTTAATTTAATCGATACTCAGCAAATTCTCCCATGTAATTTAATCAAGGAGGATAATACCCTCAAAGAAAAACAAAATAGGCTAATAGTGCTTTCTATCTCCCTACCAGGCTCAACGCCCGCCCTTGTCTAGCTTTCTGAATAGTTGAAGTAGTTCTTCAGGATCTTGTTCCAGTTTGGTGATCAGATTGAGTTGCCCGGCAAGCACCTGAGCGGCAATGACAACCGGCACATCCGGAAACTGCTGGTCGCGCATAAAATGCATGTACCGGATCATCATAAATCCATTGAAATACCTGAAGAACCTTTGTTTGAAGGATGCCGGACTACTGGTATGTTCAAATACTTTCCGGCAATGAGGGATAAAATCAATAGACTGCAGGAATGGCAATATACCATCATCAAGATTAATCATTTCCTTTAGCCGTACATATGCATCTGGTCTTTCTTCTTCCTGAATAAACGTTCTGACCATCTCTACATTTTGCAATAAAGGCCTGATAAGACTGAATATCTCGAAGGAAGTAGTAAACCATTCAGGTGATTCTCCAAGAAGTTTTTGCATGGCTCTTCCGGTACCAAAAGGAACTCTGTTGGAAATTCTGGCAGATGGATAAACCACTGTTTCATTGATTTCACCAAGGGAATTCAATTCAATAAATTTTTGCAAAAAATAAAAATCTTCGCCCGCCTGTCTTGTATTCATTCCTCCCTGTGCCAGGTAAGCTCTCCGTCTAACGGCCATAGCTGAGCCAACTGTCTGGAAGGCAAACGGATGGCCTGCCCATCGCATAACGTGGACAAGATATCTCAGATGCAATTCATATTGCACAATGCCACTCCTGACGAATGGATCGAGTGCATCAAGGTCATGTTCATAATAAATGGAAAAAGCATTGCACAAAGGTTGCTTTTGGAAATGGCCATAAATCGTTGTCAAATAGTTCCCGGCGACAAGACAATCTGCATCAAGGCACACAATAATTCCTTCATCGCCAAGTTTGCGTGCAGCCTCATCCATCACTACTTTACGAGCCCACCCCACTCCACCTTTAGGATCAGGAAACGAATCAATTTTTATAGGTTTGAATGGAATAGAACTTCCTTTCTTACGGTCTATCCAACGTAAACATTCATTCCAGGTCTGTGTATGCACAACAGACTCTTCCTCCGTCATACGAACATTTTTATTGAAAAGTATAATCACCTCCACACGCACAGGGGGCATGTCACATTCCAAGAGGGACTCCAGCGTGGAAATTAAAGCCGGTTCAGCAAGAACAGGTATACAAACAATCATCCCATTAAATCCTTCCTTGTCATCAAGAATCGATGGCAATGTTCTGAAACGAGATGAATATTTCTGCCAATGGCTATCTTCGAACATCAGGGTTAACTTTGTCAATTAAAGGGACAACATGAAGGGCTGCATCGCGGGAAGCCAATATATACCATCTATCGAATACTTTGCCCACTGGATGCAAAATGGTCATTTAACCTTAGAGAAACATGAGCATTTCCAGAAAAGAACGTGGCGCAACAAATCGGCCATTCTCAGTCCGGACAAACCATTATTCCTGACAGTACCGCTACGGAAAGGAAAACATCAACAGATGATGATTGAGGATGTCACCATCGCCTATGATGAGCCATGGCCTAAGATCCATTTATTAGCATTGCAGGCAGCCTATGGGAAAACTGCCTATTTTGATGAAATAGGCCCAGGGCTGGAGTCCATCCTTTTTTCGGAAATTAAAAGTTTGTGGGACCTCAACCTAAGCCTGCTCCGATTCATTACGGATTTGCTGCCTGGTGAATGGCATATGGCTATGACTACTCAATTCCAAAGTCAGTATACGTCCCCTGTAATTGATTTGAGGTCCGGTGTACCTGCCGGCACCGCTTCTATGGAGGATAATTCGTATCCTGTTTATACACAGATTCAGCGATTGCACAAAGCACATCTGCCAAACCTCAGTATCTTAGATGCACTATGCCACTTAGGACCGGATACGTATTCATACCTGGCTAAGTATGCGTCCAAACTCTATGAAAAGCGATGATGAAAGTTATAGATCAGAAGTTGCAGGAACAAAAAGGTGCTCTTAAGCAACTACTTCAACGACTCCAGCAATTTACATTTCGAATCAAGCACAGTGAATCCGGCAGAATATTAGCTGATCTCCGGGATCGGGTCGATGAACCTTATATGTTTGTTATTGTAGGTGAAGTTAAAGCCGGGAAAAGTTCTTTTATCAATGCGCTACTCGGTGAACCTGATCTTTGCGCTGTGGCCCCATCTCCGATGACAGATACCATTCAACTTATTATGTATGGAGAAGTTGCTAAAACTGAAGAAGTCAGTCCGCATCTGAAGAAAGTATTTCAACCCAATGAAATCCTAAAAGATATAGCAATCGTTGATACACCAGGTACGAACACCATTATAGCTCATCATCAGGAAATAACAGAGCGCTTTATTCCCGGAGCTGACCTCATCATTTTTGTGTTCGAATCCAAAAATCCCTATCGTCAGTCCGCCTGGGACTTCTTTGATTTTATGCACGAAGAATGGCATAAAAAGATAGTCTTCGTCTTACAGCAAAAAGACCTTATGGATGCTCCAGACCTGGAAATAAATAAAAAAGGTGTTACAGATTATGCTTTAAAGAAAGGCATCAAAAACCCTGTCGTGTTTGCCGTTTCCGCCAAAGAAGAGCTGGATGGCTTGTATCAACATAGCGGATTTGAACCGTTGAAAACATTTATACTGGATCAAGTCACGGGAGGTCGGGCACAACAACAAAAATTGATCAGCACAGCTGATACTATTACGCACATCATTACACGACTTCATCTCGGTCTTGATGACAGGCAGCGTCAACTAGACGCTGATATATCTTTCAGACAGGATATCAAATGGGCCTTATCGGATCACAGTCAGCAAGCCAGGCATCAGGCTGATATACTGGTGGAAAATCTTATGGCTGCATATGATCGGGTTTCAGGCAAGTATGAGGATGAACTTAGTGATGCCCTATCCTTTTTTCCGGTGCTCCGAAGATCCATTGGGGCTATTTTTTCTAAATCACAATCACTGAAGTCCTGGCTGGAATCATTTACACACAGGCTACAAGCTGATTTCGGAACTGGTATGCAGGAAAAAATAAATGATCGTGTGCTTGACCTGGCTGAAAGCATCCAACAGATGGCGCATAATATTGATCTGCAAATCAGGAACAGTAAAACTATACTGGCTAATGACCATGAGATCTTTTCTGAAATAGCACAGCGCAGGCAAAATATACTAAGGGAATTGAGAGAAGCATTTGATCAGTTTCTGGCGCGGACAGAAAATTTTACAACACGCGGATTGGTAAACACAGATACCAGGGTAGGTACAAATGTCGCTGCAAGCAGTGGCATTGCAGTTGTTGGGATTATCCTCGCAGCAGTTACACACGGTATGGTCTTCGATATTACGGGTGGCGTTCTTACAGCCCTCGGATTTTTAGTGGCCGGGGTTACACTTGGTTTTCAGCGCGGCAAGGTCATGAAACAATACCGAACTGAAATGGAGAAAGGCCGGAAGCGGCTGCAGGAAGAATTATCCTCTGAGTTATACTCATATATTGATACCCTGAAAAGCAAAATGAATGATCAGTTTAAAAAATTTGATGATCTCATCCAGCTTGAAACTGACGAACTCGCGTCGTTACAACAAGATCTCAAAACCATAACAGTGGATCTTGAAAACATCCAAAAGGTAGTATCCAGGGCATTTTAAGCTCCTCCAGGGGATCTCATTTTCCTGACCTTACGAAAAAATCGGAATGGAGTGTAACAATAGGACTCTTATTCCGTCAATATATCCGACATGACGACTGAACAATATGAAGTCCTCTTCTACAAGATGCGGGACAAGCTCTTCAGATATGCTTTACGGTTCGTAAAGGACGGTGAGTCAGCTGAGGATGTCGTCCAGGATGTCATGGTCAAACTCTGGCAGAAACGCGAAGAATCTGATCAGATCGAAAACATAGAGGCCTGGTTGATGGTGCTAACCCGCAACAGGTCACTGGATATACTGAGGAAAGTAAAAGATAATTACGTCAGCATGGATGAAGCTTATACCGTGAGCGACAACGAACCCAAGGCTGATACACTGATGGAAAATGCAGACTTCATGGCACAATTAGATGACTGCCTGAAACAACTGCCTGAAAAACAACGTACGATTTTTCATTTGAGGGAAATCGAACAAATGACCTACGAAGAAATCGCCCAAATGAGTGGATATAATCTTGATGATGTCAAGGTAAGCCTCTTCAGGGCCAGAAAACATATACAGCGAATGTTGAGTAAGATCAACTCTTTTAATCAATACCAAGCATCTTAAGCATCATGGACAACAACCTTCTTGAAAAATACTGGAACGCAGAAACGACTCCTCAAGAGGAGGAGCAAATCCGCAAAGACCTTGCAGGAGTGCAAAGTGCTGAAGCTGCTTACTTCGCAATGATCGCCGAATCCAGAAAGCAAAAAAGCAGGCTGACTATTGAAGACATTACAGCTTATAACCAACATCACACAAAGGCTACACCTGCCAAATTGATCATTCCTTTATACCGGTGGATCGCCAGTGCAGCTGCTGTTCTTGTTTTTGTTGCGGCAGGTGTGGGCTTATGGAAATACAGCCAGCAAGCTACCCAACCTGTACAAATGGCCGAAACCTTTGATGACCCATATAAAGCGTACGAAGAAATGCGGGAAGCCCTTGCCTTCGTTTCCGCCAAACTAAACAAGTCACAAAGTGAAGCTATGATCAATATCAAAAAGGCCGGCGAATATGCCGACATGTTTAAATAATCTCTTTTATCACGTTCACACAATTCATACTAACATGAAATCATTCTTTTTTTCTGTTGTTGCTATTCTCTTCACTGCGCTTTCTTCTTTTGCCCAGGGGGATGCCATCACCAAGTACTTTAACAAGTATGTTGATGACACACAATTCGATGCTGTCTACATCAGCCCTAAAATGTTCAACATGGTCTCCAAAATTGAGATCGAGGATATGGAACCCGAACTACAGGAAGTCATCAAGAGCATGAAAGGCCTCCGCATCTTACATACTGATCAAAACGCCCTGCAGCATTACAATGAAGCACTCAAAATCATAAACTCCAGTGAATACGAACTGCTACTCACCGCACGTGGCGATGGCGAAAACGTAAGCTTTATGGTAAAGGATAACGGAGATATTGTTGAAGAACTATTGATGATCGTAGGCGGCGACACCGACTTTGCCCTGATGAGTTTTATCGGCAATATCGATCTTAAAAAGATCGGCAAACTGGCCAAAGCGCTTGACATCGACGATCTCGAATACCTCCAAAAACTGGATGAAAAGCATTAAGTCATTGTAATTATAAAAAGTACAATGCTGAATTCATCTTCAGCCTATGTCCAACAAAAAAGCCATTCCGGATGAAACCTGGAATGGCTTTTTTTATTCTCACAGCTTTAATAAAGCTGCATAATTTACATATTATGAACCAAGATAGTTTTTCAATAACTTACTTCTGCTGGCAGATCTCAGCTTATTGATGGCCTTGTCCTTAATCTGACGAACGCGTTCGCGGGTCAAACCAAAACGATCCCCAATATCTTCAAGTGATAGTGGATGCTCCACTCCAATGCCAAAATATAATTTTATTACATCGGCCTGGCGCTCTGTCAATGTACCTAAAGAACGATCTATTTCTTTACGTAACGATTCGAGGTACTCTAAACCGGAATCTGTTCCCGGGGTGTTTGGGTTTTCCAATACATCCAGCAAAGAATTGTCTTCACCATCAACAAAAGGCGCATCCATGGAAACGTGCCTGGCGGCAACGCCAAGAGTGGTTTCTACTTCATCGGCTGAAATCTCAAGGACAGTAGCCAATTCCTCTGAGGATGGCTCACGTTCGAATTCCTGCTCCAACTGGGAGAAAGCCCTGTTGATCTTATTGAGCGATCCAACCTTATTGAGCGGAAGTCGCACAATCCTGGATTGCTCTGCTAATGCCTGGAGGATGGATTGACGAATCCACCAAACGGCATAAGAAATGAATTTAAAACCTCTGGTTTCATCAAATCGTTGTGCAGCCTTGATCAGACCAAGATTGCCTTCATTGATTAGGTCACTCAGCGACAATCCTTGATTTTGGTATTGTTTCGCTACAGAAACGACAAACCTGAGGTTCGCTTTAGTAAGGGTCTCAAGGGCGATCTGGTCACCCTGTTTGATCCTTTTGGCCAGATCCACCTCTTTTTCAGGTGTCAACAGGTCAACCTTTCCAATTTCCTGAAGGTATTTTTCCAGGGACTGACTCTCCCTGTTTGTAATCGATTTTGTGATCTTTAGCTGCCTCATGGCATAAAATACGTTAAAGTGTTTTGTATAGATCGGGTGTCAAAAAACGTACCCAAATATAAGCTTCTCACCAAAAGAGGCGCAAAAGTAACCAAATCTGGCGTCCCATCAGTTTATTTTCAATTTTTAATGCTCTCATCTTACCATACTTGCAGAATAAATCCAACCCCGGAATGTACGTAAAAGAAAGTCTTGTATGAGACAAGTAGATAATGCCGGGAGAGGAAAAAAAGTTCAATTATTTGTATTATTCAGGAATTCTGTTTTATTTACGCCTTTCTGAAAGAGGTGGGGATACCTTTTGTTGCCCCAAATCAGTTTTTAACCGTATGAAGCGAATACCTGTAGATCTCGAATATATCTTTAAAGCCTCACCGGCAATATTGTATAAATTTTTAACCACCCCGGCTTGCTTGGTGCGATGGTTCTGTGATGGCGTGGATATCAACAATGAGATATACACCTTTAGCTGGGATGGAAGTGAAGAAAACGCCGAAGTGATCGATGATATTGAGGAAGAAAGAATCCGTTTCAGATGGGACGGAGCACCCCGGTATGAATATCTCGAATTCAGAATGTACTTATCTCCGGTAACCGAAGAAACCGTATTGGAAATAACTGACTTCGCCAATGAAAAGGAAGTCGATGATCTCAAACGCCTCTGGGACAGCCAGATTAAAAACCTTCGGCAAGAAACAGGCGGCTGAAAAAGTTAGAAGTTAGAAGTTAGAA
>JAGOIB010000202.1 GCA_017995875.1 Saprospiraceae bacterium | reverse complement strand
TCGTTTTGGACTGGAAAGGGATTAAGCAATTTGTAGCCAAGGTCGACTCTGAGAACGAAAAAGTCGAGGTCGAGGCGGATTCCGTATCCATAGCCGACACCGAATTCATTTAGGAAATTCCAGGTTAGGTTTTCGCCAACCTTGGTAGGGTCAGGATCATTTTTCAATAACCACACATTGGCGGCATCCATAAAAATGGCGCCATTGAAATACCAGAATAGTTTAAACTGGTATTCCGCAGACACATCAATTTTAAAATCTCCGGTTTGATAAAAGGGGAGATCTGGAATGGTGTCTCCCGGGTCATCATAACTACCAGGGCCCAACTCCCTGATCTGCCAGGCTCTGTTGCTCAGCGCCCCCCCCACATAAAACTGTTTAGGATAAGGCACTTGTTTGGTGTAGGGTCCATAACGTGAAGCTATGCCTGTATTTACTTTCAATCCAAATCTCGAATTACGGCCAAGATCCCGGTAGTATCTTACATCAATTTCACCTTTTACGAATTGAGAAAATTGTACTTCGTCGCCGGGAGTCCCGCCTTCATTTAAGAGAATTTCTTTGTCATTGTGATTGATTTTGTTGACGATCCTGTTGATGGCGTACATCTCAATACCGGACAATTCAGCGCTGTGAAGCATTTTGAAATAACCGGCTCTTCCTTTTGATTTCGAGTTGACTTCAAAGAGGTAATTGCGGAAAAACAAACCTGTATACAACTGGTTTCCAAAACTTTCATCCAGAAACTTGTTGCCATCAAGAATCTTCTGGTACGCCTCCTTGGCCGTTGGTACGAATAAATCAAACCCGATGCGGGAAATGGTCAGGGACTTGAACGGATCAGGTTTAATGTCATAGAGCAGGTTAGCATTGACGTTATAGTAGCTGTATAGATCGGTTATGATCACATAGTTAAAACCAAGTCCTAGTCTGCTGGAGGCGTCTTCAATAAACCACTTATGCAGTTCGCTTCCAAACAGTGCTTTGCGTTCGGGGTTTTTTGAATAACCGATCATGTGATAGATATTCAAAGGATCCATAAATCGCCTGAAAGAAAGACTGGTGCCAAGACCTACATTCAAACTGTTGAGTAACGTAGAGGTGTCACTTCGTTCTTTGTTGAAGAAATTAAACTCAAAGCCGGTTTCCATATTGATGTTGAAAACTTCTGCTTTTTTAAACAAATTAAGATCCCGGTATCCTGCACTGAAAGCTGTTCCGAAAAGTGATTTTTTATTAGCTGTAGCAGCAATCGTGGAATACGTGAGTTCACCACTGACATCGAAGTTAATCTTCTTGTTGCGTGTCAGGAAAAAGGCATAATCGATGGCGGGTGCATTGGCAACAGATGTATCGATATTGGCATTTGGTGTGACAAATTTAATGATGTCTATGCGCCCGAGATTTTTAATGGTTCTTTCCAGATTATCGCGCTTTGTATAATCATTGGTATGAAGAAATACATTTTTATATATGGCTTCGGGCTTGAGGGTAAATTCGTTGGTGTCCGGTAAATGAAAGATGATATTATTGACTGTGGTATCAAAATATAAGGAGTCATTGACGATATCAAAGTCAGGATAGATTTCTACCTGTCCGACAAGATATTTCTGATGAAAGGTACTGTCCGACGGGTTTCTAAGGCGCATGATGGCTTTTACCTTCTGATGACTTGTATCCACTTCAAGAGGTGATACAAAGGTTTCATCAAAAGTCGCATAGCCTTCGTTTTGAAGTAACCTGACCACCCGTTGTCTTTCCTGATTGTATGCTTGAACATCCAATGGACCATTTTCTTCAATCAATTTATCGGATGGGGCCGAATTGATGATCTGCTGGATCGAACTATCATTGGCTATGATTAGAAAAGTATCCACAAACATTCTCGGGCCAAGATCGATAGCGTAGGCGACTTTGGTTTTCTTGTCTTCGGTTTTAGTTTTGTGGGTTACCTGGGCTGAACGATAACCCCTGAGCGCGAGATATTTTTCAAAATCAAGGTCTGTCTGATCAGCTTTGAGCGAATCATAAATGACAGGCCTGTTTTTGATGATACGTTCGTCGTCCCATTTTTTATTTGTAGAGTCCTGAAGCTGTTTCTGCTGGTATTTATAGTAGAAAACATGGCGTGGAAAACCAAGGGAATATTTGGTCTGACTCTGACGATAGCGAACCAACAGGCCTTCGACGAGTTCAGATTTGCTATGGATAGGATAGTCAGAAGAAATACTGACGGTATTCTTCATGAGAAAGGACTGATCCTCTTGAAGATATTTTTTACTATTGCAGGAGGAAAGAAGGACAATGCATGCCAGTACTATGCCACACAGTATGTAGCGTATTGGATGTCCTGACCGACAATATTTTGATATGGAGCCATTATCCAAAGCTAGGATCAAACTCATACAGTCTTATCAACATAAGAAATTCAGACAAAAGTATGACAAATTCATAGTAGAGGGCCTCAAAATCACCAGAGAGCTCCTTACAGAGAGGCCTTCCATGATCGAAGAGGTCTATATTTCCAATCCTGATTATCAATCTATTCTACAGGAAATCATCGATGTGGAACGGCTCTGCCAGGTCACACCTCAACAAATGCACCAGATTTCTCAGATGTCTACTCCTCCCGGGGTTTTGGCGGTATGCTCATTGCCGCATGAAGCTTCGTTGCCTGAATCGATCAATGGAAAAAGAATATTTTATCTCGATTCCATCCGTGATCCGGGCAATCTTGGCACCATACTCCGGATAGCAGATTGGTTTGGCCTGGATTTCGTCATTCTTTCTCCGGACTGTGTTGACATCTATAATCACAAAGTCCTGCAAGCTTCCATGGGTAGCGCCCTGCGTGTCAAAACAACAACTCTTGACGCAGTGGGATTGATGTCGATAGGTGATGGAAAGCTCTATGTGTGCGATGCAGGTGGGAAAAATATTAATACCATGGATCCACCGAAGGAAGGCATTATTGTGTTGAGTAATGA
>JAGOIB010000201.1 GCA_017995875.1 Saprospiraceae bacterium | reverse complement strand
CACTGTCATAACCGACACATAGTCCATCCCCTACCAACGTAAATTTACCTACCTGTGCCCGCATTGGACCTGTGGCAACTTCCTTATCATTGACATAGAGTTTAGCAGTACCGATGGATTCTCCGTGATCGCCTGCTTTTTCTTTAGTAAACTCCATCCCAACAGTGTACTTGCCAGGTTTCAATACACCTGATACAAGTTGCTGTTCGGAAATACCAAGGAAATTGTACACGTAATACAACTTGTGATCTTTGATAAATAAGCTATGCCCCCCGAATCGTGAACCATGCGCGAAAATGACACCAGACGCGTTTGCATCAGTAATATCCACATTGGATACGATCTTAAATGATTTACCACGTATATTGACAGCCACTGCTTCAGGTACAGCACTTGTGTGCGGATAATAAGCGTAAATATCTTTCGGGGCCTCTTCCGTCGGCCGATCAATGTTAAGGATTTCAGTTGCAGAGCGGTCATCCAGCGGATAAGCAAAATTTTTCGTTGCTTCCTCATCATACAATTTCTTTAATGCTTCCAGTTTTTCAGGATTTTCTTTGGCAAGATCATTAGACTCTGAACGATCCACATCCACATGATACAACTCCCATTTATCCTGGTCAAAGTGCCCTTTACTGGTCAGCGGGGCATGCACGGCAACTGCTTTCCAGCCGTCCTGCCAGATTGCACGCGTACCCAACATGGTATAATACTGCACATGTTTTTGGGTCGGATCATCAGGCCTGGCATCAAAGCTATATTTCATCGAAACACCAGAGAGTGGATATTGCTCAACACCTCTGTATACTTTAGGCATTTCCAATCCACATATTTCAAGGATGGTTGGAACGATGTCCACTGCATGGTGATATTGATTGCGAACTTCGCCACGAGCCTTTATGCCTTTAGGCCATGAAATGACCAATGGGCATTCAGTACCGCCGGCATAATTCGAATAACGTTTGAACATCTTAAACGGAGTGGATAATGCAGCAGCCCATCCTGTAGGATAATGCTCATAGGTATCTGGCCCTCCTAACTCATCAATCAATTTCATATTATCCGCCAATTCATCAGGGAATCCATTGAAGAATTTATTTTCATTGACAGAACCATTAGGGCTACCTTCTCCTGAAGCACCGTTGTCGGAGGCATACATGATGATGGTATTCTCATATTGGCCCGTTTGTTTCAGGTAATCAATCAACCTGCCAATCTGGGCATCCGTGTATTCTGAAAATGCTGCATATACTTCGCATAGACGGGAGAATAATCTCTTTTCGTCAGCATTGAGACTTTCCCATGGCCGTACAAAATCTCCCGGAGCTGCCTGGTCTTCAGGCATTGGGTTAAAATCAGTAAGTTTTGTATCCTTTGGCACTATTCCTTTTTCAATCATACGGGGCAATACCCATTTTCGGTATGCGTCATATCCATCATCAAATTTTCCTTTGTATTTCGCAATGTAATCCTTAGGTGCCTGGTGAGGGGCGTGGTTAGCACCGGGACAGTACCACATAAACCAAGGCTTGGATGGATTGGCAGATTTTTGATCCCCGATCATTTTGATAGCCTGGTCCGCCAGATCTTTAGATAGGTGATACCCTTCTTCAGGGCTATAAGGTTGTTCAATGGCATGATTGTCTTCCGTCAGATCAGGATAGAATTGATTTGTTTCACCTCCAATAAATCCATAAAAGCGATCGTATCCTTGCTGGCATGGCCATTGGCTTTTATTCGCACCGGCAGAGAGGTCTGTTTCCGGCACATTGTGATCTTTACCAAGCCAGTAGGTACTCCATCCATTATCATTAAGTATCTGTGCCATGGTTACAGCCTGAGGGGGTAATTGGCAACTATATCCTGGAAATCCATTGGCACCTTCTGTAATGGCTCCCATACCATTGAGGTTGTGATTCCTGCCGGTATTGATACATGAACGGGTTGGAGAACACAAGGCCACGGTATGCCATTGTGTATACGTCAATCCATCAGCGGCTAATTTGTCCAATGTAGGCATGTTGATTCTGCCACCATAAGGAGACCATGCGGCGAGGCCGGTATCATCGTAGAGGACGATCAGAATGTTAGGAGAACCTTCCGGTGCTTTTTTCCGGATATAAGGAGTCCAGTCTGCTTTGGAATCACGGACATCGAGTTTGATCTCTCCGTTGAAACCTGATTTGGTTGTCGCTGCTGTTTCCGTTCCTTGTTGCGGTTGACTGCATCCGAAGATGAACAACGTTATTGCGGTGAGCAATAAGGAAGTTCCTTTGAAATAGCGTGTAATCATGTTGCGTAAATTATTTTATGGTAAAATGGAAATTGTAATAGTACTATATAGGTAATTGCCTTTAGAAATAACCAATGATAGAATGTAAAAATCAGGACAGTAAAAATACGGATAAAAATATGCAGGAAGATGGCATCTTGTTGTAGAATGAGATCTACAAAATAGTGATTTATTCTTGTAAAAATGCAGGGTAAAAAAAGACCATCCGGTAGGATGGTCTTTTTAATGTGTCCGATCTGACGTGCAGTTATTATTCAGCCGCAGCAGGTGCAACAATCTTATATCCCAATTGCCGAAGCGCATCTGCCTCATTGTATACCGTAAAACTTCTGATGATCTTGCCATTCTCAATCAAATAATTAGTATTGGCCCAAATGGTGACTTCGCCTTTATTGTTTTTATAGACAATATTCAGTTCTGCCCAGTTGACAACCCAGTCTCCTTTATTGTCACCATCAGGAATCGTAACACTCACTGTCTTTGAGCGGTTGTAATGAATCTTTTCATATAAGTTCTCCACATTTGCTTTCCAGCTTGCAATGGCATCGACTTTATTTATCGTATCTGCCTTTGAAGGACCCATACCGACATAGCTATCGTCAAGATATGTATCCATAGAATTGAAATCCAATTCCTCTACAGATTTTATATAGTTATTGATTAAGGCAATATTGTCGGCGTGTTGCTTGTCGTTTTGGGAAGTGCACCCCA
>JAGOIB010000065.1 GCA_017995875.1 Saprospiraceae bacterium | reverse complement strand
CCTATAAAATAGTTTTTTGAGGTAGTATTAAACTCTCCAGCGCGAATATCATTGGCCCTGAACAACAAAGGCATGTCATCAGTGGTGCCGATAAAATTACTGTCCGGATCCATTCCGGTATTTCCGGTGAGTAACCAGCCGGAGGCAACCGTTGATGTCAGGTTACTCCATCCAGTGCCATCATAATACCAAAACCCATTTGTATTCGTATCATATACCAGCAAACCTGTGGCCGGTGTAATAATGAATTCCCGCTGGGCCGTGGTCATTCGCGGCACAAGGACTCCCTTAGTGTTGCTTTGAATATCGAGGATAGCGCTTGAATCAGGAGTGGATTCGTCCGCGCTGATGCCAATACCTTGAGCTTCCATCTGTTCCGGATGAGGAATAATAAAAACCAAAATAAAAGCAGACAGCGTAAAAACTCTTTTCATTTGCGGCGATTGGAATAATAAATAGTATCATTTCCGGCATGGCCTGGCCTGATAAAAAACGTGGGTTATGCCAGGTGTCGCAGGAACTTTTCAACAATCAATGTTTGTTTTTTTCGCTGGAACGGGAAAGGAGTAGTGTGTGTGTGGCGGGGTTTGGTTATTGTATGCCATTATCTGGCTTTTTTCGGCAAGAAGACTTGCTCCAAAATCACTATTTTAGCTGCCCGCTTTAGTGGGTTCCTTCAAAATCAATTTTTTATGAAACGTTTTTTTCAAATTATATCCGTTTTGCTGATTGGGCAACTTATATCCACTTCATTAGCAGGTCAGTACAGAACTGAGCATCGCCAAAATCCCCTGAAGGCCCAGATCATCATGGATCAATTTAACGACCCTTTCGCTTTTACGGTAGACTATGCAGAAGCCCCGCATCCTGCAGGCAAAGCCATCATGC
Organism: Saprospiraceae bacterium; assembly: GCA_017995875.1. The sequence goes on along the minus strand of JAGOIB010000065.1, from coordinate 10,410 downwards.
GCGAACACCTGAGAGAACGCAAACTTGAAGCACAGCGGTTGACACCCTTACGTACGGATGCCCAGGTGCAGAACAGAAGCAGCATCCCTCCTCCTCAGATTCTGGCCGGATTTTCCGGCAATAATATTATCTCCAGTACCCCGCTGGACAATCATCTCTCTGTCAATACCACTGAGCAAATTGTATCAACGATCAATGTCCACATGCTGGTGATCAACAATGTTGGTGTCTGGCAAGGCTCATATCAATTGGATGATTTTTTTGAATCGGTAGGTACATCACCCTTTTTCTTCGATCCACGGACGATCTATGATCCGGAGCAGGACCGGTTTATCATGGTGCTGATGAATGACAGTGAGTGCAACAACAGCCAGATCGTGCTTGCTTTCAGTCAAACAAATAATCCTAAGGGTGCATGGAACACCTACGCAATCGATGGTTGTCTCAATGACGATGGCACTTTTGCAGATTATCCGATGATTTCGATTACAGATTCAGAGTTATTCCTTACCTACAACGCTGTCAACGCTGACAGTTCATGGCAAACCGGATTTTTTGGAACACAAATCCACCAAATCAATAAGATGAATGGATACAATGGTGAGACCCTCAACCGGAAAGTTTGGAAAGATATTTCTTACAACGGAAGATTCCTCCGCAACATTTGTCCGGTGCGAAATGCGGACGAGACGCTTCCGACTTCTATGTATTTTCTATCAAACCGCAATTTTGATATTTCCAATGACACTGTCTTTTTGCTGCATCTGACAGGACACCAGGATGATCCGAATGCTAAAATTGACATGAGCTATCGTGTATTGGACAATCCGTATGGTGTGCCACCTTATGCTGTGCAGACACGAGATTCGATGGATACAAATGATGCAAGGGTGCTTGATGCTTTTGAACACAATGGACAAATTCAATGGGTCAACAATACCATGGATTTCAATACAGGAAGATCTGCGGTATATCATGGCTTTCTGCAAACTGAAGATCCTACATTGACAGGCATTGGGCATGTCGTTGCACATCCTTCAGATTATCTCGGCTATCCCGGCATTGCATGGACAGGCAATGATGATTCTGAGCAAGATGCAATCATCATCGTGAGTCATTGCTCGCCAACACGTAATCCCGGAGCATCCGCTATCTTTTCAAATGGATTGGGTGAATACAGTGATTTTGTTACAGTCATAGAAGGTCAGCGCGCGATTGATATGCTTCCAGGCAAAGTTGAGCGCTGGGGTGATTATATCGGCATTCAACGCCTGTATCATCAACCTGGTAGTGTATGGATTTCCTGCTCGTATGGTCGACCCGGCAATGTCAATGAAGCCTGGGTTGCAAAACTGGCTAAACAAGATGAGATGACCGCTGTCGGCGAACCTGATCAAGCGCAAATTGAAATGAATGCCTATCCTAATCCAGCGGACAACTATGTGAAGATCGATATCGACAATCCTGAAGGAAAAAATATCATTGTCAAATTATTTAATGCTGGCGGTACGCCGATCGAAACATTATATGACGGACCTTCAAATTATCCCGGAAAAGCGAGTTTGAATTTTTCTATTCATTCGTTGCCAGCAGGACAGTATTTTGTTCATGTCATGCTCGGACAAGAAGAGGTGGTGACGAGGAGCATAGTGAAGATGTGAAAAGTGAAAAGTGAAAAGTTTGACTAGGTCTAATATGAATTTACCTTTTAATTGATTTTTTGGGTTTTTGTTTAGTTATCTCAATAACTCTACCAGTATGATTGGGTACGACTTTCATGTGACGTTTCCAGAATTCATCCTGATCCATAAATTCAATATTGGGAACTTTACCTATTAAAAGGCCAAGTTCAATTAGTTTTTTCAATGTGAAATTGAAATTTCCGTTTAATATCTGGCTAACATAGGCATTGCTGACTCCCAATTTCTCTGCGAGCTCCTTTTGGGACATTTGATGCTTCTCCATATAAGCACTCAATTGTCTGAATATTTCATTTTGATAACCGGTTAAAAGGTATTCAGGGCCTTCCAGAAGTTCTTTTTTATTCAGCATGGTCCATTCATTTGAAATGATGATTTACTTGCGTAATTTACTATTGACATACTCATCCAATATCATTCTCAATCGCTTCAAATCCTGTTTTTGATCCGATTTTCTTCCCCCAAGAATCAAAAGCAGTCCTGTATTTCTCTCCAGCAGCAAATAGATCCTCAGTTCCTTACTTTTTACCTCATAGACATTATACCTGAGTTTCAATTTTCTGTATCGTGTCTTTGGCAACCGCTCTCCATTTGCCACATCTTCCAATATCTTCCAAATCACCCGACCTTCTCTGACAAGATGTTGATCTTTCTTAACTTCTATCCAAAACTCATCAATGTGGCACTTGCCATTCCTTACCAATTTGTACACTCGTTGACGGGTCTCGAATTCAGGAATTATTTCAATTGTAAAGATAAGCATATTTTAAGTTATAACTTAAATTAATTATTTCAAAAAATCGTCTACTATTTTGCCTGATCATCTGTAACCCTTTACTCAGGCTTCATTATTTCATAGTGTATTTTGGCCATCTAAATGTTACCGGCAGATTATGGCTAATTGATTTTTTAGGCCCTTAAACTTCTCCAAGTCCTTCTCATACTGTCTTGCTTGCCAGGTCTTACGTCTCTATACTGCGCACTGCCGTCTAAAACTCCTCCATTTCCTCTACCTCCGCCTTCGCCTCAGCCTTCGCCTTAGCCTTTTTAGTATTACTTTTAGCCCTCCAAAATCAAATGATCATGAAGCGTTTCATACTACTATCGATATCAGCTCTGTTTCTGCTGAACCTCACCGCCCAAAACACCATGACACCCGAACTTCTATGGAAGCTTGGGAGGATAACCGGCCTGGGAGCGGGATCTGATGGATTGGTCTACTATTCCGTCAATACCCCTGATGCTGAGGCCAATAAAGGAACTACCAAAACCTATAAAATCCCGATCCAGGGTGGAACTCCAATAGAGGTTACCAGCCCATCCATCGCTGATAAAAACCTATCGCCTGACGGGAAATATTCACTTACTCACAAACCGGTAAAAGTGAATAAAATGTCAGGAAAAGATTTCTATCCGGAACTTGAAAAATCCAATGTCCAGATCTATGATGATCTGATGATCCGTCACTGGGATACCTGGGAAGAAGGAGAATACGATCATGTCTTCCTTGCTACACTCACCAATGGTGTCTCTATCGGCGAGATCGACCTGATGAAAGGAGAGCCATATGATTGCCCTCAAAAACCATACGGCGGAGATGAGGATTATATCTGGGGCCCAGACGGTAAAACAGTGGTCTACGTCACCAAAAAGAAATCCGGTGCAGCGTATGCCGTGAGTACAAATACTGATCTCTATGAATATAACCTTGAAGCAAGAACCACTACCAATCTGACAGAAGGCAGGATGGGTTATGATATCAATCCATCGTATAGCAAGGATGGTGTCCTTGCGTATTTAAGCATGGAGCGCGATGGTTATGAAGCCGACAAACAAGATATTGTTGTATTGATCAAAGGGAAACATCTCAACCTGACCTATCAACGCGATGATATCCATGTGGAAGGATACAAATGGTCACTCGACGGAAAGCATATTTATTTCTACGCGCCTATCGATGGTACCCTACAATTGTTTGATGTACCGGTTGACCCATTAAACCAGGCTGCACAGGCGATTCGACAAGTGACCAAAGGTGATTTTGATATCAACGGCATCGTCGCTCAAATTGGTTCAAGCATTGTGGTGACCCGTTGTGACATGAATCACGCAAACGAATTATACACGGTCAATATCACAGATGGTACAATGAAACAATTGACGCATGTCAATGATTCTATTTACAACTCTATCTCCCTCGTAAAGACCGAACGTCGTTGGGTTGAAACAACCGATAAGAAAAAGGAACTTGTCTGGGTCATCTATCCACCGGACTTTGATCCTGCAAAACAATATCCAACACTACTCTATTGTCAGGGTGGTCCACAATCTGCGCTGACACAATTTTATTCTTTCCGTTGGAATTTTCAGTTGATGGCATCACAAGGCTATATAGTCGTAGCACCTAACCGTCGCGGAATGCCTGGACATGGTACAGAATGGAATGAAGAAATCAGCAAAGACCACGGGGGACAAGCTATGAGAGATTACCTGTCTGCTATTGATGCTGTGAGCAAGGAACCTTATGTTGATAAAAGCAGACTTGGTGCGGTTGGAGCGAGTTATGGAGGTTACTCCGTATATATGTTGGCCGGTATGCATGAAGGCCGATTCAAATCCTTCATCGCGCATGATGGCATCTATGATATGCGCAGTATGTATGGGACTACGGAAGAATTATTTTTTGTGGATTGGGATTGGGGCGGACCGTATTGGGATTTGAAAAACAAAGCAGCACAAAAAAACTACGCGCAATTCAACCCCATCAATTTTGTTGACAAATGGGATACGCCGATCATGATCATACAAGGTGGTAAGGATTACCGTGTTCCTGTTGAACAAGGATTGCAGGCCTTTCAAGCGGCAAAGCTTAAAGGACTCAATGCACGCCTACTCTATCTGCCTGATGAAAACCATTGGGTGTTGAGTGCGCAGAATGCCTTGGTATGGCAGCATGAGTTTTACAGGTGGCTGAAGGAGACGATGCCGGAGAAGACGGTTGGTACTCCCGGAAGGAGTTAATGTGAGTTGTCAATTGTGAGTTGTGAGTGATGTTTTTTGCATGTCGTCCGATGCCTTCGCTGAAATAGCTATAGCATCCAATGGAGGCGGCTTTCAATGATTTTCACTAGAACATGATTTAAGATCATTTATGGTGTAGTTACAAACTACACCAAACGATCAAACTACGCCGAACGAGATTAATAAATCCGGCGGAGATTAAGACCTTTTGTTACATTAGGCAGATATTCGCTGACTATGACAAAACAAAAACCCAACCTTTCCTTCTGGCAGATATGGAACATGAGCTTCGGCTTCCTGGGCATCCAGTTTGGATTTGCGCTGCAGAACTCCAATGTCAGCCGGATATTTGAAACACTTGGAGCCAAGGTAGATGATATTCCGATCCTCTGGGTGGCGGCGCCACTCACCGGATTGATTGTCCAGCCAATCATTGGATACTTCAGTGACCGGACATGGAATTTTCTTGGGCGTCGGAGGCCTTACTTCCTGGCGGGTGCAATATTGGCTTCTGTTTCGCTGCTGATTATGCCCAATTCACCATCGCTTTGGTTTGCGGCAGGGATGTTGTGGATTCTTGATGCTTCGATCAATATTTCAATGGAACCTTTCCGGGCCTTTGTCGGAGATAACCTGCCTTCAAAACAACGGACAACCGGCTTTGCTATGCAGAGCTTTTTTATTGGGACAGGTGCAGTTGTGGCTTCTTCATTGCCTTATGTTTTTACAAATTGGTTAGGCATTTCCAATCAGGCCGCTGAAGGCGTAATTCCGGATTCTGTCAAATGGTCGTTTTATATCGGTGGGTGCGTATACTTATTCGCCGTCATATGGACTATTATCCGTTCAAAAGAGTACTCGCCTGTTGAGTTGGCAGCGTTTACGGAAGGCATGGAGGAGATGAAAAAAAATGCCGTCACCACCAGTGAAAAAAACGAGGTGAGAACTATTGAGAATTTCAGGACAGGGGTCATCTTTATGGTCATTGGATTGATACTTACTTTATGGTTTGGCCTGAGTGATTTTCCAAAAGAATTGTTTTTATTTTCTTCCGGTGCCTTACTGGCAGGGATCCTTTTCCTGGTGGCAGGTTTGTTGAAACGAACCACTGGAAAACGTTCGGGATTTGTAACGATGGTAGATGATCTCCAGCATATGCCGAAGGCGATGAGGCAATTGGCGGTCGTCCAGTTTTTTTCATGGTTTGCTTTATTCTCCATGTGGATTTATACAACCTCTGCCGTCACAAGCCACCTCTATCATACTTCTGATACAACATCCAAACTATATAATGACGGTGCAGATTGGGTATCGTTGTGCATGGGAATATACAATGGTGTAGCGGCCATTGTGGCTTTCGGCCTCCCCTTGCTCGCAGCGCGCACCAGCAGAAGAGATGCGCATATGATTTGTCTCATCCTGGGAGGGCTTGGCCTGGTTTCAGTTTATTTCCTGCCAAATCCACAATGGCTCATTATCTCTATGGTAGGTGTGGGTATTGCATGGGCTTCTATTCTTTCGGTTCCATATGCTATGTTGGTTGGATCACTACCTGCCCATAAGATGGGGTATTACATGGGTGTTTTCAATTTCTTTATTGTCATTCCTCAGATCGTTGCTGCAGCTCTTTTAGGATTTCTTGTTCATACCTTTTTTGATGGTGCTTCTATTTACGCTTTGTTGATCGGCGGATCTTCGATGATCCTGGCAGGACTGTTGTGTCGGAGGGTTCAGGATGTGGATGATAAGTAAAAAGTGAAAAGTGAAAAGTGAAAATTGAAGAGTGCAAAATGAAAAGGTATTGAATAGCCCCGATTTTTCAAATGGGGAAAATAATCGAAATACCTAAGCCGATCATTTTATGCTTGTCAGATAGTCTCATTTTCAATTGTACGTTTTGATTCGCGCGTCATGAGACGCGATTAATATTGCATTCAAGTCAGCGACTTGAACGAACTATACTTGGCTTAAATAGTCTGGAATCTGGCATCTGAAGTCTGGCATCCAATTTTAGTCTTGTCTAAATATATATTTCACACAACCTAATAATATCTATCTTCACAACATGGAGCTCTCCACTGCTGAAGAAAAATACCTGAAATCGATCCTTATCCTATCCGCATCACCTGACCGGACTGTAAGTACCAATGCAATTGCTGCCAACCTAAAGACTTCGGCCGCCTCCGTAACGGATATGCTTAAAAGACTGTCAGACAAGGGGTTGATTGCATATGAGCGTTATAAAGGAGCCTCTCTGCTTTCTGAAGGCCAACGAATAGCTACTACCCAGATCCGTAAAAACAGGCTTTGGGAGGTCTTCCTGGTCAAGACCCTGGGAATGTCATGGGACGAGGTCCATGAGATAGCCGAACAACTGGAGCATATTCCATCCAAACCTCTGATTGATCTGTTGGACAACTTTCTTGGCAACCCGAAATTTGACCCCCATGGGGATCCCATCCCTAATGCCCGGGGCAATTACACCATGCGAGCTCAAACTCCCCTGTCTGATCTGCAGGAGGGTCAACAAGCTGTGATCATTGGTGTCAGGAATGATGATCCTGCTTTTCTTAAAAACCTGACTGAAAAAGGCTTGACGCCCGGCACCTCCCTACATATCATTTCCAAAGATCCTTATGACAGCACCATGCGCCTTGCAGTGGAAAACAAAGAACTCAATATCTCTGGCCTCATTGCCAATACGCTTCTGATAAAACCCATATAAGCCTATAACCTCAATAACCCTATAACCTGCTAAACTCCTAATCTTCTAATCTGTCCAGCCATAATTCTCAATTACGTTGAAGTCATACTTGAAAGTATCTTTGCCTCAACAACATGTCAGCACTCATCTACAATGTCACCGTCAAGATTTCTCCTGACACCCGCGATGCCTGGGTTAAATGGATGAGCGAAGAACACATCCCAGAGGTCATGGCCACAGCATGTTTCAGGTCTTTCCGGTTCCTTCACCTCGAGGGCTTTGATGATGAGGAAGGATTTACCTATGCCATCCAATATACCTGCCCCGGTCATGAGCTTTTTGAAATATATCAGCGTGAGCATGCCCCCGAACTACAGCGCAAGCACAAGGTCCTTTTTGAAGGGAAGTTTGTCGCCTTCCGGACGATCCTCGATATAATCAGTGAAGGCTAAGGCGGAGGCTAAGGCTAAGGAGGGTTTATCGTGATTTTACTGTTTTGATGATTAAGTCTAATTCATAACTTTCCTTCGCTTCATCCTTCGCCTTTTTACCCCTAAATCCCCTATAGGGGACTTCAATTTGTCTTTAGCCTTCCTTCGCCTCTGCCTTAACCTTAGCCTCGATTACTTTCCTTCGCCTTAGCCTCAGCCTTAGCCTTATTTTTTACCTTTGGGGGATGGAATTCAACCTTACCGAAGATCAGCAGGCTGTAAAGGAAGCTGCACGGGATTTTGCCCAGAATGAACTACTACCTGGCGTCATAGCACGTGACAGGGATATGATCTACCCAACCGAGCAAGTGAAGATGATGGGCGAGATGGGATTCCTTGGGATGATGGTCAGCCCGGATTACGGTGGAGGTGGAATGGACACCCTCAGCTATGTCCTTGCCATGGAAGAAATATCCAAGGTGGATGCAAGCTGTTCTGTCATCATGTCGGTCAACAACTCCCTGGTATGCTGGGGTCTTGAAAAATATGGAAACGAAGACCAAAAACATAAATACCTCTCCAAACTGGCTACAGGGGAATGGATCGGTGCTTTCTGCCTCTCCGAACCCGAAGCTGGAAGCGATGCTACCAGTCAGCAGACCATAGCAGAAGATAAAGGGGATCATTATCTCGTCAATGGCACAAAAAACTGGATCACTAATGGTGGCAAATCATCAGTCCACCTGGTAATGGCCCAGAGCCACAAAGAATTGAAACATCGCGGTATCAACACTCTGATCATCGAGCGTTCAATGCCCGGTGTAAGTATCGGTGCGAAAGAAGACAAACTGGGTATCCGTGCTTCTGACACACATTCCATCATGTATAGTGATGTAAAAGTGCCTAAGGAAAACCGTGTCAATGAAGATGGATTTGGATTCAAGTTTGCTATGTCGACACTCGATGGTGGCCGGATAGGAATTGCTGCGCAGGCACTCGGAATTGCCGCAGGAGCTTATGAACTCGCCCTGAAATACGCACAGGAACGGACCACGTTTGGCAAGCCAATCATGTCGCATCAAGCTATCTCTTTCAAACTGGCAGACATGGCCACTGAGATAGAAGCTGCCCGGTTGCTTGTATACAGGGCTGCACGGATGAAGGACCTCGGCATGGACTATAGTACAGCCGCTGCCATGGCTAAGTTGTTTGCTTCAGAAGTGGCAATGAAAACTACTGTTGAAGCCGTTCAAATCCACGGTGGATACGGCTATGTAAAAGAATATCATGTGGAACGCCTCATGCGCGATGCTAAAATCACACAGATCTATGAAGGCACCAGTGAGATTCAACGATTGGTCATATCCAGGGCTGTTTTGAAAGGTGATCTTTATCAACCTATGACGGGCATGCTTCAAAAAGCATAGTCCTGCATTCCATCCTTGACACTTAATGACAAGATCTAACCGCATGAAGGGATCGCTTCATCTTGCAACGGTGTCTGGCATCCCGGTTAAAATCCATTGGAGCTTCGGTTTACTCCTTCTTTGGGTCGCTTATGAAACCAGCCGTGGCGGATTTCAACCATGGTTGGTTTTGATTTCCATTGGCATTGTGCTCAGTGTGTTTTTCTGTGTGATCCTTCACGAGTTTGGCCACGCACTTGCTGCGCGAAAATTTGGCGTCCACACTTTTGACATTATCATGACCCCTATAGGTGGGATCGCCAGGCTCGAGCGAATGCCTGAAGGCAGAGGCCAGGAGTTTTGGGTGGCGATTGCCGGTCCGGTGGTCAACTTTGTCATTGTTGGATTGATCTGGCTGGGATTTCTGATTATCAAGGGCGAAGCACTACCACTTTTTTCAATGGCTTTCTGGGATTTTGAAAATGAAGCTTCTTCCTATTTCAAAGTGATCATGCTGGCCAACGGATACCTCGGCACATTTAACTTGCTACCTGCTTTCCCAATGGATGGTGGAAGGATGCTTCGAAGTTTATTATCCCTGCGCATGGATCGTAATAAAGCCACGCAGATAGCATCTTACACCGGACAGGCCATTGCCATTGGTATGTTTGGCCTCGGCCTCATGCGTAGCCAGCCCACACTAACCCTCATCGGTGTATTTATCTTTTTTGCAGCACGGCAGGAGTACCAGGGCATGGTCAAACAGACACGCATGACAAAACTGAAGACGTCCGATATCATGGAACCAATAAATCCCCAGCTTTTTCTTGGACAGGGAATAGCGGTAGCAAAGGAATTGATGAATAACCTGAAAGATCTGAGCTTTATCGTTTGGTCCCGACCGGGAATACCTGCAGGTTATATTACACGCGATCGCTTATTCCACAACAATCCTCCTCCCCTTCCTGAAAATCCGATTGATGCGTGGGTCATCCCATCCCCTGCTGTTGTACCACAGGATTTATCCGTATCCCAATTATATGGATTGATGCAGCAGCATAAATTACCCATCGTACTGGTGTCTGATCAGGTCAATTACCTTGGAGTGATTCGTTGGGAAAGCATCGAAGCTCTGGCGAAGTGAGAAC
>JAGOIB010000200.1 GCA_017995875.1 Saprospiraceae bacterium | reverse complement strand
ATTTATTTACCTTGCCATGAATTCCTTATCCATATGACATTAGGTGAGTTTTTCGAATGGTCAGGCAACAACCCCGCTTTGCTTCTTGGTTTTTTCTTCCTGGTTCCATTTTTAGCCCTGCTGGCATTGTTTTTCTCAAAAGAGGAAGGCCACCTTTCTCCCTGGAAATACCTCTATTCTGTCCTGATATACCTGGTCGCTATACCTGGTATTTTCGCTGTCACACTCAGCATATATCTTTTCCTTTTCGAGAGAAGATCGATCATGGATACCAACCTGTTTACCCAGGTGCTTCCTATCGTATCAATGCTGGCCACCTTTATCCTCATCCGCAAACAAGTTGATCTGGATCTTGTCCCTGGTTTCGGTAAACTGTCTGGCTTGATCACCATTATTGGTGTACTGATGGTGCTCATGTGGATTATTGACAAAACCCACATCTATTCGATCACCTTTATGCCTTTCTGGGCAGTGATCCTGATCCTTATAGCAGGGTTTCTTTTGGTTTGGTCCGGTTTAAAGCGCCTGACAAACTAAGGACTTGTAATAGTCACCATTTTTGGATTAACTTAGCTGTATCGCATCCCACCCTCCCTCCTCCTTTCTGGTTTATTTTTTTTGACATTTTAAGTATCACACATTATGAAGAGGACACTACCTTTCTTAATCACACTTTTATTCACTGCACACTTCTTTGCTCAGCCTGTCGTGAGTTTTGCACCGGTTTCATTGAGCGGTCCTGCCCTTGATCAACCTGTCGATATCACCAGCTGTGGCGATGGTTCAGGCCGTCTTTTTATTGTTGAAAAAAAAGGGACCATCCGTATTATTCAGAACAATGTAGTCTTAAGTGACTATTTTCTTGACATTCAATCACAGGTCATGAATAGTGGCGAAAGGGGCCTGTTAGGTATGACCTTCCATCCACAATATCCGGATAGCCCATACATCTACGTCAACTATGTCATCACAGGTACCATTATCAACCGAATCAGCCGTTTTACCCTCAATTCGAACAATCCGAATGACATAGTTGAAAGTTCACAATTGATCTATCTCGAACAGATCGGCGTTCAAAGCAACCACAAAGCAGGTGACATTGCATTTGGCCCGGATGGATATCTTTATTTTGGAATGGGTGATGGTGGCGGAGGTGGCGATCCTGCAAATTCAGGTCAGGATCTCAATATTTTACGAGGTAAAATCATACGCATCGATGTAAATTCTACAACCGGTGCACTCAATTATGGCATACCACCCGACAATCCATTTGTAGGTGTTGCCGGCCTGGATGAGATATGGGCCTATGGCATGCGCAATCCCTGGAGAATCAGTTTCGATCGTACACTCGGAGATTTATGGATTGGTGATGTGGGGCAGGACGAATGGGAAGAAGTTGACATGGTTCCTGCGGGGACTCCGGGGGGTATGAATTTTGGATGGGATTGCAAGGAAGGCAATCATGACTATCAGCCCAATAATTGTTCAGGCAATGCTGTATTCACCTGGCCTATTTTCGAATATCCGCACAGTTGTAATCCTTGTCCGGATGGACATGGTGAATCGTTGACAGGTGGCTTTGTATACAGGGGGACCGAATATCCTGTTTTGCAAGGCTGCTATATATGTGCAGATTATGGCAGTGATTTCATTTGGATCATTAAACAGACCGGTGCCGATCCATTGACATTCGATGTATGGGTGCAAGATGGTACAGGAGAAATTAGCGCCCTGGTCTCGTTTGGCGAAGATGATAATGGTGAGTTGTATGCCTGCAATCTTAGCGGCACCCTCTATGCAGTGAGCGGCTCAGGATTCCTGGCTATTGATTGGGAAAATGTATCCGCTTCGATCATTCCGGAAGGTCATAAAATCGAATGGACCCTCCACCAGATATTTGGTGTGACCCTATTTGAAATTCAACGTTCCTTCAAATCCTCATTTGATGATTACGAAGTTGTCGCTCAGGTTCAGCCTGTAGAAGACCAGATCTCCTACTCCTACAATGATCCTTACTTTCAACCCCAGACGGCTTATTACAGGATAGTTGCTTCTATTGATAATGGTTCATTGGAGTACTCTCCAATCGTAAGGACACGAGCTGATATCCAGCTAAAACCTTCCCTGGTCTTTGATCCCATTACGAGTATCTGGCGCATCAATTTTCCTGATCCATGGAGAAATGGAGAGATGGTCATGTATGACCTCCAGGGGAAAGAAGTACTGAAGAAAACCATTTCAAATGATCCATTCATGGAGCTCTCTACACCTGTCATACCCGGAAGTTATTTTGTGGAAATCAGGGGAGAAATGGGCAAGTGGTCAGAAAAAATAGTCTGGTAACAGTCCGTTTTCTATTTGACCAGTCTTGCTTCTGAAAGGGAAAACATCAGTTTGTTGACGTCTTCACTATTGAGGTGTAGTTTCCCTTTGAGTACAATGGATTCTGCTACATAATTGATGGCCTCGACCGCTTGTACTTCCATGACCGATTCAGGTCCGGCTCCACCGCAAAAAAAACACATACTATAGGGGAAGGCAGAGAAAATAAACTCTTTATGACCTTTGTATCCTTCTACCGGAATAATAAATCCTTTTACGGTTACTTCCTTTCCGTCGAGTGCTTTGATTTCTTCACTAAACACCGGCCTGTCAATTTTAAAACCCAGAAATTCATCGTACTCTTTCTTATAGGTAATCTTCGTTAGTGTTTTCCACAAATTTTCCGTTGTGCCGGATTGAGCACGCAATGCATCCTGATGGACAAGCATGGATATAAAAAAGAAAAGCAAAACAATACGAACCATCGTGTATCCGGGTTTAGACTGTAAAGATGAAAAGATAAGTCCATTCGTTTTGATGTGTGGTAAAGCTTAACAAGGAATTAATTAGGTCCAATAGAACAAGTCCTGCTATATTGTATCCATGCAATCAGATGCTGTACGATCCTATCATCGTTTGTTTGAGGCCGAAGAAAAGCCCCTGTTATATGCTGCTCCGTGGTGGCTTGATGCGACCTGTGGTGCCGGAGGTTGGGAGGCCGTGACCAGAAAGGCAGAGGAT
>JAGOIB010000199.1 GCA_017995875.1 Saprospiraceae bacterium | reverse complement strand
GAAGCACTGACCTGAAATTTAGGTTCGAAAAATTTTGATTCACGATTTCCCTTATCAAATCCAAAATTGGATCTGAACTTGAAATACTTGAGGAAGCGCACATCTGCATACAGATTACCAAATAATCTTGATCCTTTATTGTGGTTATCACTCTTGTAAAAAAGGTCAGCAGAAGGATTGGCAATGGCTGAACCAAAAAATGTTGGGTCCGTAAACTTGCCTGTTGAATCCGTTGGTGTAAATACAGGTGGCATGCGGTATGCACTGTTGACTACACCCGGTGCAACATCTTCCCTTATCGAAGAATTGGAAAGATTGTGTCCAATAGACAAGTACGAATTCAATTTATACTCGCCATTGATGCGGAGCGTCAGCCGATCGTAATGGGAATTTTTTAAAATCCCATCCTGCGAAAAATAATTGGCGCTGAAATTATATTGGTATTGTTCTGAACCGCCATTGGCTGAAATAGAATAATTAGATATAGGAGCTGCCCTGAATATTTCATCCTGATAATTAGTGCCTTCTCCCAATGCTGCAGGATCAGGATAATACAATTGACCACGAAGATCATTATATGCAGAAGCAAATTCTGATGCATTGAGTACATCTATTTGCTTTGTGAGTTGTTGGGTTCCATAGTAGGCTGATGCTGTGATAGCCGCTTTGTCGCGATTTATTCCACCCTTGGTTGTAATCAGGATAACGCCATTCGCGCCTCTGCTTCCGTAGATGGCAGCGGCAGAAGCATCTTTGAGTACTTCAATGCTTTCGACATCTTCGGGACTTACGTTGGAGGCATCGTAGGTGATCATGCCATCTATAACATACAGTGGGTTTGCGTTGTTGAGTGTACCGGTACCACGTATGCGTATGACAGCGCCGGCGCCAGGTGAACCTGATGCAGGTGCGACATATACGCCTGAGACTTTGCCTTGTAATGCTTGTTCAACATTAGAGGTAGGTACCCTGGCTATATCTTTTCCCTTGACAGAGGATACTGCGCCTGTGAGATCACTTTTCTTCTGAGAGCCGTAACCTACGACGACCACTTCATCAAACAGGGTGGCCTCTTCGGCCATTTTAACTTCCAATTTGTCACGACCATCCAGTTTTACTTCAACCGTTGCATATCCGGTATATCGGAAAATCAACGTGGGATCGGTACTGCTGACGGTAATCGAAAAATTTCCATCTAAATCAGTCAGTGTGCCCTGATCGCTCTGAGCCTCCAGTACGGTCACACCAATCAGTGGAAGATTTCCATTGGCATCGATTACGACACCGGTTACTGTCGTTTGTGCCATTGCAGTGAATGGCAACCATACCAGGCAACAGAGCACAATTTGTAAATGTTTCATTTTCATATTGATCTTTTTGCTCAGTTAATTTATCATGTGAATGTACGTTAAGGAAATGCCATTATTCAATGAGGCGAATTTCCCTCTTTTGCAATCGATCTGAATCCGGTCCTACCATTACCCAGAAAAGACCTGGTTCTGCTTTAAATGTCATATCTGCTGTGTAAAAGGCCAGATCCTTTGCGGTTAGCTTAAATATAACGTTTTTACTTGCGCCAACGCCGAGTTTTATCTTTTCAAATCCTTTCAATTCCTTGACGGGCCTGGTGACACTGCCCACAAGGTCGCGTACATACAATTGAACAATTTCCTCCCCGGCCATTGTACCTGTGTTTTTAATATTGACAGAAACCTGGATTGTATCCTTTAAAGAAAATTCCTTTTTGAGAAGACGTATTGAATCATATGTAAAAGTTGTATAGCTCAATCCGTATCCAAATGGGTATTGTGGAGCGTTGACAACATCCTGGTAGCGCGAATTCCATTTTGTATTTGGATCGTACGGACGACCTGTATTTTTGTAATTGTAGTATACAGGTATCTGTCCGACTACTCTGGGGAAACTCATTGTGAGTTTGGCTGAAGGATTATAGTCACCAAACAACACATCGCCGATTGCCGGACCTGCCTGTGTGCCGAGCCACCACGCTTCAACAATGGCGGTAGCATTTTCTGCAATCCAAGGGATCGTCAGTGGGCGGCCATTCATCAGGACTACAACGACAGGTTTTCCTGTTGCTAATAGTTGTTTGATAAACTCTTCCTGGACACCCGGGAGAGAAATAGTTGCTCGTGAAGAAGCTTCACCGCTCATGTCCTTGTTTTCGCCTACTACCGCAATGATAACATCTGCACCATTACTAATGCGAAGTGCTTCAGCGAAACCACCTTGATCTGTGCCTTCAATTTCGCATCCTTTTGCATGCGTCAGTTGAAATCCATCACGGGATGCTCTTTGTTGCAAGGCATCGAGTACGCTGATGCATTTATCTCCTTCGCCTGCTCCACTCCATGCGCCTATAAGATTTACTCTATCGGCTGCCAAAGGACCGACCAGAGCGATGGATTTTCCTTTGCTTAGTGGTAATACATTTTTATCATTCTTCAATAATACGATCGACTTGCGTGCGATGTCTCTTGCAGCTTCCATATTAGAGGCTGACATGACCACTTCCTTTTCACGTTTCGCATCACAGTATTTAAAAGGGTCTTTGAAGAGTCCCAATTCAAATTTTACGCGAAGAATACGTCTGACAGCATCGTCAACTACTTTCTCAGAAACACGACCGGCTTGTATTGATTTTTTCAAATAATTCTGATACACGCCACCCTGCATATCCATGTCTACAGTTGCGTTGGCAGACAACTCACCTGCATGTGCTTCATCTGATGCGTATCCGTGATTGACCATCTCATTGATGCTGGTGTAGTCTGTTACAATAAATCCATTGAAGCCCATTTCTTTCCTCAGCACATCATCGAGCAACCATTTATTGCCTGTAGAAGGGATGCCATCAAGCTCATTGAAAGACGTCATTACTGTAAGTGCGCCTGCATCCACGCCAGCCCTGTATGGAGGCAGGTATGTGTCCCTGAACACGCGCATGCTCATATCGACAGTGTTGTAATCACGTCCACCGATGGGTGCGCCATAAGCTGCGTAGTGTTTGACACAAGCCACAACTTTATCTGCGCGATCGAAA
>JAGOIB010000198.1 GCA_017995875.1 Saprospiraceae bacterium | reverse complement strand
TGATCTTTTTTAAAATGGAATCTTTCGGCGTAGTTTTTAACTATGCATTGAGATTTCATGCTTTCAAATTTTTCTCTAATCACTGCACACTGTAAACGGATTACCGAATACCGGTCACCGAATACAGTTTACTGATCACAGATCACAGATCACCGATAATCCTAGGCCCAAAGTCCTATAAGAAGCTTTGTATAAAGTCTTACCTTTAGATGGTATTACGTAAAGTTCTATTTAAATGATTCGTGTCAGTATAATTGAGAATGACAGATTCCTATGTGAAACGCTGCGGGTGGTACTGAACGCCAAGGATAAGATAGACGTATTGTCTATATACCTCAATGGGGAAGATGCGCTAGAGGCTTTGCCGGCATTAAAGCCTGACATTGTCCTTGTAGATATCGATCTGGGACATAAACGAATGAATGGCATCGAATGTATTATGCATTTGAAGTCTCAATTACCTGATACACAGTTTTTAATCCTGACAATATTTGAGGATCATCAAAAAGTGTATGATGCTTTATCTGCCGGCGCGTTGGGGTATGTTTTAAAATCCGATAAACCCGAAAAAATTATTGGGGCAATTCAGGATCTCCATGATGGTGGAGCACCTATGAGCCCATCTATTGCGCGTAAAATCGCTCTTTCATTCAACAGGGAGAATCAGGCTGATCCTGTTCAGGTAGCCTTGTTAACCCCAAGGGAAAAGGAAGTGATCGAATTGATTTCAAAAGGCCGGTTGGAAAAAGAGGTTGCTTCGGAGCTCAACATAAGTGTGAAAACCGTTAAAGCACATATTTCCAATATATATTCAAAACTCCAGGTTAGGACCAGGGTGGAGGCATTGAATAAATATTTCGGAAGGTAGTATGAGATCGGTTGTTGGAGCAAACTCCAACAACGGCATTTTATTTTCAAGGTTTAAAATTCAATCTCACTTCCGTCCCCTGACTACTGCTTTCTATTTCCACAATACCACCAATATCATTCATCCTCTCTTTCATATTGCGTAATCCATTGCCCGTACTTTTAGATATCGGGTCGGAATTGATGAATCCACCACCATTATCTACCACCCGGATTGCAATTTTCTGATCCGCAGCAGAAGATATGTAAATGTTGATAACTGAAGGCTTTCCATGTTTAAGGGCATTATTCAATGCTTCCTTAACACAAAGAAATACATGCTTCCGTTGCACACCATTCAGTGGAATTTCCGGTACGGGATCTTCCGAATGGATATGGATAATAGTTTTGGTAATATCCTGTAATTCATGACCATATCGCCGGATAAATAAAACCAATGCAGTAAGGTTGTCATCATTAGTATTGACACTCCAGATGATTTCACGGATACTTTCATTAAGGTCTTCACTGGATTTTCTTATTTTGTCTATCTCGGAACTGAATTCAGGATATTTTTCAATTGCATTTTCTTTGACATAGTTGGATAATAGGTGAATGGCCGAGAGTCCGGAGCCCAGGTCATCATGCATGTCCCTCGAAATACGTGTACGTTCCTCGTTGATGGCCATTGTTTTTTCAATGTCAAATTTTTCCTGTTGAAGCCGGATCAATGACTCGGATTGAGACTTTACTTTCTCCTCCAGTTCATCTGAGAATTCCTTTTGTTGAGTAGCCAGCTTTTGCATATGGTCGATCAATTTGGACTGGATGTCCCTCTTTTCCTTTTCCAACAACATTTCATTATAACTGAGACCCAGCATGAAGCAGATTGATTCAGCAATAACAGCAGGCTGAAGTCCGCCAAAAACAACAAGCCAAAAGGGTCTTTCGTCCATTTGACGCTGCCACAGGAATCCAATGATCCAGGCAATGATCGCTAGTATGAGATACAAACTATTGCCAACAATAAAAAAGTTGGTGAGCGGATGCTTCAATTTATAGGCCTGGTACATGGCGTATACTGAAAGGCCGATTAAGATCATTCTGGCCAGTTCAAAACTGCGGTTAGCTAACCATCCATATCGGAATATATATACGACCACCAGATAGTATGCTATGAAGCCCAGGCTGATCCATGTCGCCATCACAAACAATTTGTGAACCCTGGGTAATTGTACAGGTAAGGAAAGAAAGGATGAGATAAACCGGAAGTAAAAAATATAGGCAAGCAATTGCGTCACTGTAAATATGGAAGCAATGTGGTTTTGCCCATCACAGCACGGATCCCCTGGAATAAAGACATGCCAGACATAATACATCAGGAAGAAAAACAAATTCAGAAACAGTAAATAAAAGGCGTAATTCAAGTAATTTCTTCCGCGGGATTGAAATGATCTCAACCCGGTGTATAACATTAGCATGAATGTCATACCTGTCAGGAAAAGATCAATATTAGAGGAGAGTAAATCCGACATGGTGCAAGTTCAGCATTATCCAGAAACAGGTGGACAAGTAATCAAAAGTAACTTTTACCTGCAGTATTCCCATATAGTGCCAAAGTCCTATTGGTCCGCGGAAAACTTATTCGGTATTTAGTGTCCAGATTGTTAAGATATACCAAGGGATTGTTTTGTGGCATCATGGCCAGATGTTTCTGTGCTCCTTAGTATAGTATTCTTATCAAATTGTATCTTGATCGGATGAAACTCAAAATGGAACCTTCTGCTCACGAGCCATACGGCCAGCCAGGTATTAATAAATATTCACTCTAGCGTATGTCTGGACTTGACCTCAAAAACATTTTTCGTGAATCGCTACATGCGATAAGCCCGATTGCAATGGAACGGAAAATAGCCATCCGCCTCGATAAGCCCGAGGAGCCCGTCTATACAACACTTCCCATGGATGAGGTCCTTGGCCCGGTTTTTTATCTCCTCTTGCGTCTGATGTATATCCTGCCTGAAAACCGTGAGTTAAAGCTTCAGGTCATTAAACGGTTCGATCCTGGTTTTGATAGCCAGTTTCTTCAGGTGGAAATCAGGCTCTTTAATATGCACATCAACCCCAATCTCATCTTCAAACCTGAAAACAATCGGTTTAAGCTTGAACAATTACCAGACAAGCAAACAAGGATATTTATTGAATGGCAGGTACAGGATGTTCCGCAGAAAGTTCAACCAGGAAAGCCTGTTTCCTTTGATAAG
>JAGOIB010000197.1 GCA_017995875.1 Saprospiraceae bacterium | reverse complement strand
TCACTCTATGAAAATCCAAATCAGGATCATAACAATTGGGTTGTATTGAAACTTACCGGCACCTCTGCCAATGCAGCTGCCATTGGAGCACGCGTTGCCTTATCCGTACAGGAGGATGGTAAAGAACGCATGATCTACAGGACTGTGACGTCTGGTGCTTCGTTTGGAGCCAATAGCCTTGCATTGGAAGTTGGACTACGAAAGGCTACTACCATAAACAGTGTGACTGTTCAATGGCCTTGTAAGGATTGTCCTGACCAGGTATTTAAAGGCCTTGAAATCAATATGGCCTATACCCTGACGCAGGATAAATCATCACCCAAAATGTTGGATTACAGTGCTGTCAAATTTGGCTCAGGGAAAGAGGCTGACCACCAACATATGCATCATTGAGAAAAAACAGTAAGCCTTTAAGATAAAGGCTTCATTTCGAATGGTTCAATGCTTCATCCAAAAAAGCGGATACTTCCTGGTATAAGTTCTCTCTATAACCGGTTTCCTTATATACAACATTATAATTCTGATCCAGGATGATAAAGGTGGGATATCCTTCTGCACAAACCGCTCTGCCAATTTCCTTGTCCACCATGATCGTTTCATATCCCATGGGATTGTTCTTTAAAAATTTGTCTATCCTGGCCTTATCGTTAGTCGTATCATCAATAGCGTTGATGCCATAGACTACCACATCTTTATCTTTATAGGCCTGATAGATTTTATTGACTGAAGGGATGCTTTTAATGCATGGGTAGCACGAAGAATACCAAAAATCAAGGATAATAAATTTAGAATAGACGTCTGAAATCTTGAAAACTTCACTCTTCATCAAATTACTTCCAGTAAGTACCCTAAAATCAAACTCCAGTGCAGGTATAAGCCCACTTGTATCTCTTTTATACTCTTTAACCGTATTAAATTTAGAAAAATTGGTGGCATCCAGTTTGTCAATGTGCAGCTTGTGTCCATATTGAACTTGCCGATAATTCCAAATTGTATATTGATGATTCTCCTGGAAATAAGCAGAATACATTCTACTTCTAATATAGTATTCAATCGTATCTATGGCAATGAAAAATGTCTGGTCATAGATTTCATTTTGATCCGGAAGCTTAAAATAAATTCCAAGACAGGGCCATTCACCAATGAGTGTATCTAAAAACCGCGCTTGGGATGATTCGTCCAGCAGATAATCTTTCAACCCGTAGCTAAGTTTCAGAAAACCGTAATCCATAAAATTATCAATCCATGTGCTTTGAATATACAATCCTGGATTTTGCTCAGCATTTGCCATTTCTATTGTTCCTATTTGTGGCAATCCCTTTATTATACTTGTTCCATCATATCCGAACCAAATGGAATCCATGTCAATCCAGCACAAACCACCAAAAAGGGTATCATTCGGAATTCTTACCAATTCCACTTTGGCTACCTGCTTTAGCGTATCTTCTTCGGAGAAATATTTATGTTCCAATTCCATGTCATACAACACAGATTCAAAATGCGTCCGCTTTTCAAGACACTTATCAACAATACCAAAATATCTATCTTGACCAAATACGCTTATAGCAGAAATCAAGTGGATCACTAGAAATAAAAAACAACTGACAGCATACCTTATCATATGATACACATTTAGTAACTAAAATAATAATAAAAGTGCAGGGTCCTTCCTCAAGAACCCTGCAAACGTTATCTCCATTGGACTAAAATCCTATAGTTATTCTCGTTGACATATCACATCTTGCATCCGGCCCTGGATTGGGGTCCGTACAAACACAGCGTGCTCTAGACCCCTTTATAGTCGGGTAACACGTGCCGCAATTAAATCCTGTACAGGTTACTTCCACTCCTGGGCCAATGGCAGCATAAACTTCATTTCCATTTTCATGTAGCTGAACAGCTTTACCCGAAACAGGATCATTGGAAATTTGTCCAATAAGATAATATTTGTTCTCCGTTGTTGAGTATTCAATCCAACTGCGGGTCACTACTGCCTGTGCAGAAAGTCCTCCCTTCAAAACGCGAGCGGCTTCATTCACATCTGTAACAACACCCTCTTTGTTTTTCACAATGCCTACCCTGGCAATACTGCCTTGAGCATTTATGGCCACTGTCAACAATGCAACAATGAAGGTGAAGAAAATCCGTACTAATAAACTTGTTTTCATGATGAAGTTATTAAAATTTTGCTTTACATGCGTCCGGCATACAAAGCGATATCCTACTTCTTGGTCAAGCGGTTTCGGTTGCCCGCTTCGCTATAGAGAGGTCCTCACACCCGGCGCCTGGTGATTAGGCCTCATTAGCTGTCAGCTATCAGCCGTCAGCTATCAGCTATCAATTGCTGACAGATGTCAGCAATTTCTTGTCATTCTATATGTGTTTCAATTCTGTTAGTAAAAACTTTTCGGCAATTGCAAATCAAACGCTGACAGCTGATAGCTGACAGCTGATAGCTATTTGATATTCATCACCATATTATTGCACCCTTCAATAAGGATATCTCCTTTTCTGGTCGGTACAGCAGAGCCGGTGATCCGTAAGTCATAACTCCACACACCAACTTTTACCTGAAGGCTGCATTCTTTTCCTGCAGGGAGTATGACTACTTCGCGTTTTTCGGCTGATGCACGATGCTCCAGAAACACTGTCAGCGAACTATTGGATCCATTTTCAATACACAGGTCTGCAAAGCTGTTTTTACAGCCACCATCTTTTGTGGGTTCCCTTTTGCTGCTCAGTACCCGGACGAGTTCAACGATCAGTTTTCCTCCTTCAATCACAGGGTCTGCCTTGGTGGTCGATTGTCCCTGACAAGGAATATATCCGCATGCAAGCATGCAAAAACTTATAAGGATTGTTTTCACGATGTTACTGGTTAGAAGTATGCTTTGGCAAACCATCCTGGTGAAGTCAAGTAATTGCCAAAACGGAATGTAAAATTCCTGTTTCAAAATTGCGCGGTACTCCGTATATTTCCTATCGAAAACAGTAATACTTCATCAGTTAAAACGATAAATTCATGCGTAAAGCCGATAAGGCGGAACTCAGGATCCGATCGTTCAGGGAAGCGAAAGGGTACACGCAGGAGTACATGGCGGAAATGCTCGACATCTGCCAGTCCACGTATGCCAACCT
>JAGOIB010000064.1 GCA_017995875.1 Saprospiraceae bacterium | reverse complement strand
ACATGAATGCCATCCAATCCCTCATCGAAACCGCCTGGGAAGACCGCTCCCTCGTCGTAGAAAAAGAAATGCAGGACGCCATCCTCCAGACCATCCGTATGCTCAATATGGGTGAAATCCGTGTAGCCACACAGCGTGGACCTGGAGACTGGATCGTCAACGATTGGGTCAAGAAAGCCATCACGCTGTACTTCCTCATCCAACCTATGGAGACCATTGAAGTCGGTCCATTCGAATTCCATGATAAGATTCCATTGAAGAAAGGCTTCGCCCGCCAAGGTGTTCGGGTAGTTCCTCACGCTCTGGTACGAAATGGCGCTTTCATAGAGTCCGGCGCGATCCTGATGCCTTCCTATGTCAATATCGGCGCTTATGTCGGATCAGGTACCATGGTTGACACCTGGGCCACCGTCGGTTCCTGCGCTCAGATAGGCCGGAACGTCCACCTCAGCGGAGGCGTCGGCATAGGCGGAGTCCTCGAACCACCCCAGGCCAGCCCCAATATCATCGAGGATGACTGTTTCATAGGCTCTCGTTGTATTGTAGTAGAAGGTGTCATCGTCGAACGGGAAGCCGTACTTGGTGCCAATGTGGTTTTAACACAATCCACCCACATCATCGATGTCACCGGATCTGAACCTGTAACCTATAAAGGACGTGTTCCCGCCAGATCTGTCGTCATTCCGGGCACATATGAGAAAAACTTTCCCGCAGGCAGATACAATGTCCCCTGCGCACTGATCATCGGACAGCGCCAGGCATCTACCGACAAGAAAGTGTCCCTCAATTCAGCTCTCCGCGATCATCAGGTAGCTGTTTAGTCGCATCCATACCACAAATAGTATCTTCGGGACTGCATGCAACTGGCCCACTACATAGATCATAGCTATCTCCGACCTGACTGTACTGAGAAGATCATCGATCGGCTCATTGCAGAATCTAAAGAATATGGATTCAAAGCGATTTGTATTCCACCGATGTATCTGCAATACGCAAAGGAGATAGCCGGCGAACGATCATTCCTGTTGTGTGTAGTTGCGGGATTTCCGATCGGGTATGATCATGTGGAAGCAAAGCTCGCCTCCCTGCGCAGATCTGCTGACCTCGGTGCTGATGAAGTAGATGTAGTGATCAATCTTTCCGCTGTGAAGACAGGCCACTGGAAGGCAACAAAAAAAGAACTTACAGCACTTCATGAGACCGCCGGTGAATGTAATGTAACCCTGAAGTGCATAATCGAAGCGCAGCTGCTGACTGAAGATGAAATCATGCATATCTGCGAAATCAGCAATGAGTTACAGCTTCAGTACGTTAAGACATCGACCGGATTTTTCGGCGACCCGATCAGAGAAGATACGATTAAACTATTGCGCAGACATCTCGACCCGACCATCCGTATAAAAGCTTCCGGTGGCATCAACAATTATAACCAGGCGATGAAAATGATCAGGGCCGGTGCTGATCGACTTGGTTGCAGCCAGAGCGTTGCTATCGTGCAGGAAACCAGTCAGGACCAGCCATAAGAAATAAATGAAGACTGTAATGTTGAATCACCAGAATAGTAATCGTTTAAAAACAATAATACTGTCCATGCTATGGATAGTAGTGCCTGTTTCTTTTTGTTGTGCGCAGATAGATGAGGATCCTCAGATTACATCATTGATGAACAGATGGAAGTCCTATAATCTGGAGCATCAGGAACTTTCTGGTTTTCGCATCCAGATCATGGCAAGTGTGGACAGACGACAGATGGAATCGCTCAAACGAAATTTTGAAAACAAGTACCCGGAATATCCTGTTGTGTTCATCCACAATGAACCTTTCTATCATCTGAAAGTAGGTGCTTTCCTGACGATGCAAAAAACGCAGGCATTCCTGAAAAAGATGCAGCATGATTATCCGCAGGCGATTCCGGTGACGGATATCCTGAAGGTGGAAGAATTGCTCTTGTATGATCAATAAGGTGTAACACCGTCATGAAAAAATTTGATTGGATCAGTTTCGCGATTGTCATCAGCCTCATCATCATCGGCCTGATGATGATCTATGCTGCCGGCTATCAGCCTGAAGCGGAGATCCCATTTTTCAAGACGCAGGCTGGAAGGCAAAGTATTTTTATCGTCGCATCCCTTGTTATTCTTACCGGCGCACATCTCATTGACTGGAAATTCTGGAGTGGCTTTGCCTATCCGTTTTATGCCATTACGATTTTACTGCTTGGGATGGTGCTTGTCTTTGGATCGACGATCAATGGATCACGCAGTTGGTTTCAACTAGGTGGGTTTTCGTTTCAGCCTGCTGAGCTTGCTAAGGTAGGAACGATCATGGCCCTCGCATCTTTCCTGAGCCATCACCGTACACGTGTGCAGGACACGCGTGACCTCATGGTGGCGGCAGGTATTATTTTGTTGCCGACCTTATTGGTTTTACTACAGGGCGATGCGGGATCTGCGCTGGTCTTCCTTTCGATTTTCCTGATATTATTCAGGGAAGGATTAGCGATGTGGATACCGGTGTTACTGTTGATTCTTGGGCTCCTTTTTGTGCTGGCACTGAAGTATGATGTCTTTGTCGTACTGCCACTGTTGCTTTTCGCCGGTGGATTGTTTTTACTGATGAGTTTGAAACGGAAACAAGCCTATTTATTTGTGAGTGTAAGTGTTTTTGTGGCAGCTATTGGTTTTGCTGTTCTTGGTTTCTGGGACCTGGTCATCGCCGTTTCTGTATTCTATATGCTGTACGCCGCTGTTGAAAGTTTTCTTTCCAAACAAATCCGGCAGGTCATACTCTTGTCCATTGGTGTTTCCTTTTTATTTGGGTTTGCATACACGAGCAGTTATTTGTTTACCAATGTTCTCGAAAAACATCAGCAGGATCGAATCAATGTGTGGTTGAAACCGGAAGATTGTGATCCACGTGGTTCGTTGTATAATATTCTGCAATCAAAAATCGCGATTGGATCCGGTGGCTTTACTGGCAAAGGATATCTGCAGGGGACGATGACCAAGCTCAATTATGTGCCGGAGCAGAGCACTGACTTTATCTATAGTATCATTGGCGAAGAACATGGTTTTATTGGATCGATCGCTGTGATTGTACTCTTTCTTATCCTGATGTTGCGCGTCATTGATATCGGAGAGCGGGCCAGGATTCCTTTTATTCGACACTATGCCTACGGCGTGGTGGGGGTTATGTTTATTCACGTCTTCGTCAATATCGGCATGACGATGGGGATCATGCCGGTCATTGGTATTCCACTGCCATTCATTAGTTCCGGGGGGTCTTCACTTCTTGGTTTTAGTATGTTGGTCGGCATCCTGCTTAGTATGGACTCGAGCTGGGTTCGTTCAAGAAGGGTGATGTAAAACAACACATAGATTACCTCCTGATTTTTCACACTATTTAAATTTTAAAATGGCCATTCACACAGTAATGTGTGAATCATATAACATTTGTGAGCAATTGTATAAAGCTATTTGCAGGCAAGGCATATACTTTTGGCTTATCGAAATCACCTACTAAAAAATGCTACAAATGAAAAAATTAACACTCTGGGCCATGACTGCAATGATGCTGTTAACCCTTGTTCCAACAACGATCAAAGCGGAAACAGGAACTTTAACAGCACCTGCATCTACACCAACTCCGGCTGAAACAGCGAACGTGAATAATATGGTGACCAGACTGAATGAAATCAAGATGATGGATATCAAGTCGATGAATTCAACCCAAAAGAAAGAATTGCGCAAGGAAGTGCGTGCTATCAAAAGCGATCTGAAAAAAGCCGGAGAGGGCGTTTATCTTTCTGTAGGTGCGATCATCATCATCATACTCTTACTTATTCTGATACTCTAAGCATGGTTTTACAGTGATGTTTATCCGGCATCCTGCTTTACCTTACCATTCAACCAACTTAATCTCTTCAATTCAATCTTATGGGAAATTTACTTTATATCGTCGCCGTCATCCTGATTATCGCATGGCTGGTGGGTTATGTCGGCTATAGTGCCGGTGGTTTGATCCACGTTTTATTGGTCATCGCTGTTATCGCAATACTGATTCGAATTATCCAGGGTGGCAAAGTCGTCTAAACAAAAACTCGAGACTTCTAAAGAAGAAAAACTTCTTTGGGTCAACATGCGTAATAAACTCAAGCGTCGCTTTGTCTTTCTCACAGACAAGGACCTGAAATATGATGAAGGCAAGAAAGCAGTAATGCTGGACGTACTTCAAAGGCGACTTGGTAAGACAAAGGAAGAACTGGAAGCGATTATGGCAGCGCTGTAATCTGATGCTTCAGATGTAGTTCTCTTCTGAAATAACGCTACAAATAAACCAATCAATAGTATCAAAGAAAAACCCTCAACAAGTGCGTTGGGGGTTTTTCTTTTTGGATAGACATTGAGCGATGCCACAGCGAAGCACAATCCTCTTTCGCCCCTACAGGGCAGGAAATGTTTTTTCTATACATAATGCTACCAACCTTTTGCCTACTTCGACTGCCTTTCGCTCCTACCCGTTCACCCGCTCAGTACAGCGCCTATGGGGCATTGTAATCCTAAGTTTGAACTTGGTTATTGGATATTGGTTATTCCCTATTGAATCAAACGATAATCTGTCTCCTGACAGACCCCTTGCTCCTTGCCTACACAATGAGCGGCCCTGCAAGTTTGGCAGACACTCCCTTTCAAAAATAGACACAGATCCTCATAATCTGTGTCGCTCCGATGGAGCTAAAATTGATTTTTCTATTTCAATGCTACAGACATGTCGCCCCGATGGGGCTGTTATGATTACCTTCCTTACTTTCTACTTGGCTATTGGTTATTGGTTATTGACCTGAAGAATACTCTGTATCCTGACATTCACTTCCATATTCGTTGTTCCTTATTCGTTATTTCTTATTCAAAAGAAGGGAAATCTGTCTCCTGACAGTCTCTCTGCTCTCTGCCCTATGCTCTCTGCTCAAAGTCGTATATTTGTCCACAATCTTACCATCATCTAAATAAAGTACATGGGCACCATCCGCGCAGGCATCACCATAGGCGACATCAACGGCATCGGCCTTGAGGTCATCATCAAAGCTCTTTCGCATCCTTCCATCACCCAGCTCTGCACCCCGGTCATCTACGGGTCGAGCAAAGTGGTGAGCTATCATAAAAACATTGTCAATCCGGGCGATTTCTCCTTTCATACCACCGCTACAGCAGATAAGATCTACCACCAGAAGATCAACGTAGTCAATGTATGGCAGGACAATATCAACATCGCCCTCGGTAAGGAAACCGAAGAAGGTGGCAAAATCGCCCATATCGCCCTGGACCGTGCTGTCAGGGATCTCAAGGACGGCCATATCGATCTGCTGGTCACAGCACCGATCAATAAAAACGCCATGCAGATGGCCGGATTCCAGTACCCCGGTCATACCGAATACCTGGCCCATGAGTTTGGCGTCAAGGACGGCCTGATGATGATGGTCACCGATACGATGAAAGTAGGCCTCATGACGGGCCACATGCCCTTGAGCCAGGTCGCACCTTCCATCACCCGTGAAAGCATCCGCTCCAAACTCGACACGCTCATCAAATCATTACAAATAGATTTTGGAATAGCCCGTCCTACCGTTGCCGTTCTTGGCCTGAACCCTCACGCCGGCGAAAGTGGATTCCTGGGCAGAGAGGAAGAAGATATAATACGCCCCGCCATCATCGAAGCCAAGAAAGGCGGAGATATCATCATGGGCCCCTATACAGCAGATGGATTTTTCGGTTCGATGAACCATCGCAAGTTTGACGCTATCCTGGCGATGTACCACGACCAGGGTTTGATCCCCTTCAAGATCCTGCATTTCCAGGACGGAGTAAATTATACAGCAGGATTACCTTTTGTGCGAACGTCTCCTGATCACGGCACTGCGTATGAGATCGCCGGAAAAAACGAAGCAGATCCTTCGTCTTTTAAGTCCGCACTCTTTATGGCACTGGATATCTACAGATCACGCGACCGTCACAAGAAAGACTTCGCCAACGCTGTACGAAAAACACCAAAGCCGTCCGAGATACCTGAAGAGATGTAATACTGAAAAAGGTGAGATTGGTTTACCAGGTCTTTGGAGGCTTTGGCTTCTGAAAATGAACTTATCTTATTGGTGGTATTTCTTGTTACAAATTTATTCCTGACTGAGTGTCACCTCTTTGTTTGTCGTCAGTTTTGATCGATCCACATATTCTACCGTATAGTAATCCAGCTCGTGCAGGTTGTATTGTTTTATGATCCTGATCAGATCATCTGCATACGTCGTACATGATGCATATCCGCATAGCTGAAGCCCTTTAGCCCATTGTTCGTATTCGGTTTTATCATACACAAACAACGCCTGGTAATGCGGTGTACTCATCAGGAAATCCGTGTGATCAGCATAGGATTCATGCACGGTATTATATTTCCTGAAACACGATGGAATCAATTTTCCATTCTCATCACGATCATCATCCGGATGATAGAATGAACTACCGGTCCAGTAACTTTTACATTTTATACCAAAATGATTGTTGGATTCTCTCGCGAGATAGGAGACGCCTGCATTGGATTCGATGATCCCCTGCGCCATAATAATGCTGGCAGGGATTCCCGAACGAACCATTTCATCGATGGCAATATACTTATACGTATCAATGTAGTTGATGACCTGAGGCTTCATGGTCTCCTTTGGGCCCACAGACATGAGCATCATAACAAGCAGGGTGGTTTTGAAAACTATCATATTATCGGGGAGCAGGAATGTGCTTTAATGATTCAGGTAAAGCCAAATTCTATGCCAATAATCCCCGAAGATGGTTTTCAGTGCGAAAAACTTAAGGGCGCTACTAATAACTAATACTTTTGTATGATAAATTTTTATAATGCACTGACAATCAATGTGATTTTTTAATCACTATGAGATTATTAGTGGCGCCCTTAATTTTAGCCATGCATCATGATATTCCTGTTCCCACGATTCATTTGTTTTCTCCCCTGGATCAACTCCTGATTGAATTGCTCCATTCCCTTACCGCAGAGGAATGGGCCCTGCAGACATTAGCACCGGCATGGAAAGTGAAAGATGTGGCCGCCCATCTCCTTGCTGGCAATGTCAGGAATCTCTCTATTTCAAGGGACAACTTTTACGACCCTTCGGCAGCTCATATCTCTACTTATCAGGATGTCGTCCAGTATCTCAATCTGATCAATAATGATTGGGTAAAAGCTATGCAAAGCGTCAGTCCACAAATGCTGATTACACTCTTGTCCATCACCAACAGCCTGTACAGTGATCATCTCGCGAAATTGGATCCAATTGAAAAAGCCATTTTTCCAGTAGCCTGGGCTGGTGATGAAGAATCTCAAAACTGGTTTCACATCGCCCGGGAGTACACGGAAAAGTGGCATCATCAGCAACAAATACGACACGCCCTCGGTCATGCGTCGCCTCTCTTTTCCAAAACCTTTTTTAAACCATACCTGGAGACTTCACTGCGGGCTGTTCCATATCGTTTTAGAAATCTTCATGCAGAACCAGGAGACACTTTTTCCCTCATCGTTAGTGGTGAAGGCGGTGGAGAATATCATTTCATATATGAAACCGACAAGTGGATCGCCATGACTGAAACGCCTTCATATTCGGTGGCAAAGGTTCACATAGATGATCAGGTCATCTGGAGAATGTTTTCAAACGAAATCTCCATAGATGAATTAAAAAACCGCACCTCGATAAGTGGTAAAAAGGAAATCGCAGATGCTTTTATTGGCATGACCGCAGTGATGGTTTGATAATGATCGATGAAAACCCGTTATTGCATCCTTCGTATCAATTAGATTTCTAAATGAAATATATGTCATGGCAGATATTGCTATAGAACCACTGGAGATCCAACCGGATCAAAAAAAAAGAAAGGTCCTCCTCTCTCAATATGATTATCTGGAAGGACCTAAATCCAGGACCAGTGAACTTGCCTTTACTATCAATGTCGTCCTCCAGTTTATAAAGGGATTCCGTAAGCTTCATTTTGTGGGGCCATGTGTGACTGTATTTGGATCTGCTCGTTTTAAGCAGGATCATGCGTATTACAAGATGGCGGAAGAAGTTGGTAGGGCAATTGTGAAAACAGGATTTACGGTCATGACAGGTGGCGGCCCCGGTATCATGGAAGCAGCCAATAAAGGTGCATATGAAGCAGGAGGCACCAGTGTGGGTTGCAATATCAAGCTGCCACAGGAACAAAAACCCAATGCGTATATGCATGAATGGGTGTTGCTCGATTATTTTTTCGTGCGCAAATTTCTCATGCTCAAATACTCGTATGCGTTTGTGGTATTGCCCGGCGGATGGGGTACCATGGATGAAATGTTTGAGACCTTGACCCTTGTACAGACGGGGATGATCCATCATTTCCCAGTCATCCTGATGGGAAAGACATATTATCAACCCCTGATGGATTATCTCCAAATCATGATCAGTGAAGGGACCATTTCAAAAGAGGACCTCAACTATGTAACCCTTACAGACGATACCAACGAAGCCATCTACATTCTGGAAAAATATATCACTGAACATTATAAGATCAGAAGACGAAAAGGCTTCTGGATATTGGGTGAACGCAAAAGAAAACAATACACATCATAAAGGGATCAGATGTCTAACAGACTAAGAATCTATCCCCTATAAAACAAGAAATTTCACTTTATGTCGCCATTAGATCAAAACACCAAATTTTAGGAATAACAGGCAGCGTTTTACATGTAATGTTATCTTTAGTTTTGAATCCACCCGGTTTATACGCTTATCTAATCCTCAACCAATTATGAAAAAAACTTTACTTGCCCTACTACCTCTCCTGCTTGTATTGTTGTCCGGGCCTGTCGCCAAGGCGCAATGCCATGCTTCCTTTACCTGGGAGCAATTGCCGGGCACCTTGCAACTTCATTTCCATAGCACCTCTACCAGCGAACATGATATCATCTCGTATCAATGGACCTTTGGTGACGGTGGTACCAGTGATGGACAGAATCCATATCACACTTTTGCAGCTCCGGGAAATTACCAGGTCTGCCTCATCATCACCGACAATGTTGGTTGTGTAAGTGATATCTGCCATGAGGTGACCGTCAATGCTGTATCAAATGATTGTAACGCAGCTTTTGAGTGGAGCCAGACACCGGGCACCTTAACCATTGTATTTAACAACAACTCCACCAGTGAACACGATATCATTTCCAACGCATGGAATTTTGGTGACACGCATCAAGGCGATGGTGTGAATCCTTCCCATACGTATGAAGAACCGGGTACATACCTCGTTTGCCTTATCATCACCGACAATGTCGGATGTGTAAGCGATGTCTGCCATGAGGTAACAGTTGCCCCTGTACAAGCTCCGTGTCATGCTGGTTTTACCTGGGATCAGGTAGGTAATACACTTGAAGTTGATTTTAGCAATACCTCCACGAGTGAAAATGACATCATTTCCTATTCATGGAATTTTGGTGACGGTTCTACAGGCGATGGCGCAAATCCATCTCATACCTATGATGAACCTGGAACCTATGTGGTATGTCTTATCATCCATGATTCAGAAGGTTGTGTAAGTGATGTGTGTCATGAAGTACATGTTGAAGCAGGAGGATCCGAGTGCCATGCTGAATTCAACTGGGAACAACTTCAGGATTCACTGGCCATGCATTTCCATAATCAGGCTACCAGCAATCACGATATTATTTCCTATCAATGGAATTTTGGTGATGGTAGCGAAGGTGATGGTCCAAATCCATATCATACGTATGACGAACCGGGAACCTATGTAGTATGTCTACGTATAGAAGACAACGTAGGATGTGTCAGTGAGATCTGCCATGAAGTGGTTGTCGAAGGAGCCGGTGATCCATGTCATGCTGACTTCACCTGGGAGCAAATACCAGGTACCTTACAAATACATTATCACAGTACCTCCACAAGCAATCATGATATAATTTTCTATTCATGGAATTTTGGCGACGGGCATGAAGGCGATGGACCAAATCCATATCACACCTATGAAGAACCTGGAACGTATGTGGTTTGCCTTTATATAGAAGATAATACGGGTTGTGTCAGTGAGATTTGCCATGAAGTAGTTGTCGAAGGTGCAGGAGAACCTTGTCACGCAGACTTCAACTGGGAACAAATACCAGGGACACTACAAATACATTATCATAGCACTTCCACAAGCAATCATGATATTATTTCCTACCAATGGAATTTTGGTGATGGAAGTGAAGGTGATGGACAAAATCCATATCATACCTATGAAGAACCTGGAACCTATGTAGTCTGTCTGCGCATAGAAGATAATACGGGCTGTGTCAGTGAGATTTGCCATGAAGTGCATGTCGAAGCTGCAGGATCTGAGTGTCATGCTGCCTTCGAATGGGAACAACTCCAGGATTCACTGGCCATTCACTTTATAAATCACGCTACGAGTAATCACGACATCATTTCTTATCAATGGAACTTTGGTGACGGACATACCGGCGATGGTCCTAATCCATACCACACCTATGACGAGCCGGGAGTCTATGTAGTATGTCTGCGTATCGAAGACAATGTAGGTTGTGTCAGTGAGATCTGCCACGAAGTACATGTCGAAGGTGCAGGATCTCCTTGTCACGCAGGTTTCAACTGGGATCAGATCGGTAACTCACTCGTTGTACAGTTTATCAATACCTCCACAAGTGAGCATGATATCATTTCTTATCTATGGAATTTTGGCGATGGCCATACAGGTGATGGAGCCAATCCTTCACACACGTACGAACAAACAGGAACGTATGTTGTATGTCTACGCATAGAAGACAATACCGGTTGCGTCAGTGAAGTTTGCCACGAAGTACATGTCGAAGGTGCAGGATCTCCTTGCCATGCACAATTCACATGGGAACAAATACCTGGAACTCTGCAGATACATTTTAATAGTACGTCTACCAGTGAGCACGACATCGTTTCTTATCAATGGAACTTTGGCGATGGACATACAGGTGATGGACACAGTCCTTACCATACGTATGATGAGCCGGGAACATACCTGGTATGCCTTATCATTACGGATGCCGCAGGTTGTGTGAGTGATGTTTGTCACGAAATCACCGTTGGACAACCAGAATGTAATGCCTTATTTTCATACTATATAGATGACAATGGTGTTGTTCATTTTGATAACAACTCCACCGGGACTACACCTCATACAGATTGGTATTGGACATTTGGAGATGGTGAAACATCAGACAATGAAAATCCTGAACATATTTATGATGAGCCAGGGATGTATATGGTGTGCCTCACCATATCAGATTCCACTAATGACTGCACTGATGACTTCTGTCTTACCATTTCCTACGATATGGGTTATGTAGAAATGGATGGTAGTGAGGCTTTACAATTTCCACAGGAAAAAATATTCACTACCAGGTCTCAGCGTGAATCCATACAGGTCATACACTATACCAATCCGGCTGCTGACCAACTGATCATTGATTATATCATGGATCAGCCGTCAACCGTACGATTTGAATTGCATGATATGACAGGTTACAGAAAGATTTCGGACAATACCGGAATACTTCCTGACGGCAAGCAAC
>JAGOIB010000196.1 GCA_017995875.1 Saprospiraceae bacterium | reverse complement strand
GAGCTATAGAAATAAGCAAATTCAACACCGATTGCACCTGCGCCGATCACAACCATCGTCTTTGGAAGTTTTTCAGGTACCATTGCTTTGCGATATTCAATCACCTTCACACCATCGATCGGAATATTAGGAAGTGCTTTCGCGCGCGCACCTGTCGCAAGGATGATATGATCAGCTTCATAGGTCGTCACTACACCTTTGTCATCTGTCACATCAACTTTTTTTCCACGGGCAAGCTTTCCTGTGCCCATGATGACGTCAATCTTATTTTTCTTCATCAGAAACTGAACACCTTTGCTCATGCCATCAGCCACATTCCTTGAGCGTTGGACTACAGCCGGCAGGTCCGGTGAAGAGTCTTTCACCGTGATCCCATATTCCTTAGCATGACCGAGGTAATTAAAAACCTCCGCACTCTTAATAAGGGCTTTGGTGGGGATACAACCCCAGTTGAGGCATATACCTCCAAGGGATTCCTTTTCAATAATGGCTGTTTTCAGACCGAGTTGGCTGGCCCGGATGGCTGCTACATATCCCCCTGGGCCACTTCCCACAACTATGACGCTATATTTCATGTTTTTAACTTAGGTTTTAGTTCAATTACGGGGCAAATATAGGGTGAATCAGCAGGTATGCGTTACCGGACGTTTAGAAGGTAAATTCTGCTTACATTTGCGGACTTTCGTTTCACATGGGGTGCCTTAAAATTTCAGGCTGAGATCAAACCCATAGAACCTGTCCGGGTAATGCCGGAAAGGGAAATGGTAAACAATGAAAACATTTACTATCAAGTTCAATAGTCATATGGTACTACCTGGTAGCCTACGCTTACTATTGGTTCTGGCGCTCGCCATGACTACCCATCTCCTCTCCGCTCAATATTATATCCTGGGCCGCGTCCTGGACGATAATGAAGACCCCTATGGTGGTTCAGTGGCAGAACTCCACAGCAAAGACTACAATTCACAACAGATATGCACTGAACAGGGTGTGTTTAGATTTGAAAATCTTAAAGCAGGACCTTACGAGCTTGTTCTTATAACACCTTATGGCATACGAAGAAAGAAAGTTGACCTGAAAGGGAGCATCGACATCACCCTCCACATACCGAGGAATATACAGATGGATGAAATCAGTGTAGTAGCCAATAATGCCGGGGAAAAAGAACCGGTTACCCACGACAACATCACCGCCACTGAAATTCAAAAGAAAGATTTTGGACAAGACATGCCTTACATCCTTGAAGGCTCCCCTTCTCTGGTAGTTACTTCCGATGCAGGAAATGGAATCGGCTACTCAGGCCTTCGCATACGAGGCACTGATCCTACACGTATCAATGTCACACTGAATGGTATTCCAGTCAATGATGCTGAATCTCAGAACGTTTTTTGGGTAGACCTTCCGGACGTTGCCAGTTCGGCCAATGATATCCAGATTCAACGCGGAATTGGCTGGAGTCAGCCTGGTGCCGGTGATCTTGGTGGCGGTATTCATGTCAATACGCTAGGCTTCAAGTATGAGCCTTATGGACAAATAAAATTGGGGATTGGCAGTTTCAACTCTCAGCGCGTCACGCTAGCTGGTGGTTCCGGCCTTCTCAATGGACGATTCACACTCGATGGCAGGGCTAGCTATATCTCCTCTGACGGCTATATCGACAGAGCGGATAGCAAACTTTATTCGCTGTATGGATCTGCAGGGTATCACCATGATCAAACCAATCTACGATTTGTATATGCCCTTGGCAATGAAGTGACTTATCAGGCATGGAATGGTGTACCCGAACAATACATCAATGATCCTGCGCTCAGGACGTTCAACACAGCTGGGACTGAGAAACCAGGTGACCCTTATGACAACGAAGTGGATGATTATGAGCAAAGCCATTACCAGTTACATTTTGATCAATCCATCACTCCCTTTGCAAGATGGACTACTGCGTTACATTATACACATGGAGCTGGTTTCTTCGAACAATACAAGGCTGATCAGGTATTAATGGATTATGGATTTTCAACGGTGGATGATACGTCAGATCTTGTCCGGCAACTTTGGCTTGACAATGATTTCTATGGCTTCATTTCTTCCATACAAATTGGCACTCCGGGTGAACGATACTTTGTTGCCGGGGGAGGTTGGAACAAATATGACGGTGATCATTTTGGCAAGGTCATTTGGACAGAAGATAATATTTCCCTGGATGGAGTGAATCCCTATGGCAGCAATAATGCAGAAAAAAGAGATTGGAATTTATTTGCAAGAAGCAATGCAAAGATTTCAGAAAAATTTGATGTCACAGTTGATTTGCAGGGACGATGGATCAACTATCGTTTTGAAGGACCAGGGACTGACACTGTCCTGGTTTACCAGAATGTAATCCTTAAGTTTTTCAATCCCAAAATTGGTTTTCAATATTCATTCAATACCAATAGTTCATTGTATGGTCTTACCGGCATCATCAACAAAGAACCAAACAGGGATGACTATGTCAATTCTACTCCCCTAAGCAGACCTCATCCTGAAAGATTATGGGATACTGAACTCGGATATAGGTTCAACAAGGATGCCTTGTCTGTCGAATTGGTGGGTTATGTGATGCAATACAAGGATCACCTTGTACCGACAGGAAGGCTCAATGATGTTGGCGCATACACAAGAGTCAATGTGGATAAAAGCCATCGCATCGGCATGGAGGCAATTGTCAATTATAAACTCTTCAAGGATTTTGATCTTAACGGACAGTTGACATTAAGTCAGAACAAGATCAAGGCATTCAATGAGTATGTTGACAATTGGGATACCGGTATACAAGATGTGATTTCGCATAGTGAGACAGACATTGCCTTTTCGCCATCAGTTCTTGCTAGCCTTCAGGGAAACTATGTTTTGGTATCGGATGCAAAGAATGAAATCGCTTTTAATCTTGGCGCCAGGTATGTGGGCAAGCAGTTTGTTGATAATACATCAAATGAATTTTCTGCACTGGATCCATACATTCTGGCAGATGCAGGAGCTTACTGGACCTGGTTTAGTCCCTTCGCAAAGGAAGTGAGGATAAGTGTTGTTTTGAAAAACCTCTTTAACGAACAATATGAATCCAATGGATGGATCTACAGGTTCAACTCTGAAGGGTATGATCCGACGCCCGATGAT
>JAGOIB010000195.1:1542-3161 GCA_017995875.1 Saprospiraceae bacterium | reverse complement strand
GTCAGGCAAAACCCCTCTTCGCCTTCGGTTTTCCACCCCAATGAGCAGCTATAAAAATATCAATGGATTTAATGTCCCTTCGTATGGCGAAGCTATCTGGCATTACCCGGAGGGCGAATTTGTGTACGGAAAGTTTTATCTCAGGGACATTCAGTATAATGGTAATCAGTGATCTGTTATCAGTGACCGGTAATCAGTAAGTCGGTGATTGGAATTCAAGGATCAGAAATCAGTATGATCGAAAGCGCCGCTGGATGGAGTTCGGTTGCTGAGCTGTAGCACTAGGATGAGAATTTGCAGGTCGAAGTATTCTCCGCCAGCAGACGCGGCGCCCAACTTGACGCTGCGATTATAAGCTCCGTTGGTCGGCGGAGAGAACTCCATCCGACGGCGATCGCGTTTTTGTATGCTCGGGAGCAACATGACCCTACAAAAGCGAATTGACTCAAGTGCACACACGTTCTCACGTTCTTACGCTCTCACGCTCTCACGCTCTCACGCTCCCACACCTCTTACGCTCTTACGCTCTTACGTTCTTACGATTAAACCATTTCGGATTACCGTTGTCTTAAACCTATGACCATACACAAATTCATCTTTTGCACCGTCCTTTGCTTTTCCTCCTGGGTGGCGAAAACTCAATCCCTCTATTTTCCGCCCCTTACTGGAAATGCGTGGGATACCATTTCCCCTGCATCCTTAGGTTGGTGCCAGGAACGTATTGATTCTATGTACGAGATGCTTGATGAAAACCAAACGAAAGCGTTTATCATCCTCAAGGACGGGAAGATCGTGCTGGAAAAATATTTTGGCACCTTCATGCAGGACAGCGTCTGGTATTGGGCTTCTGCAGGAAAAAGTCTCACATCATTCCTGGTAGGTC
This sequence comes from Saprospiraceae bacterium, assembly GCA_017995875.1. Next base: position 2,278 of record JAGOIB010000195.1, on the reverse strand, counting down.
TCGCACAAGAGGAAGGCTACCTTTCGCTTTCGGATACAACATCCGCTTATCTTGGTGAAGGATGGACAGCATGCACCCCGGAAGAAGAAGAAAAGATTACAATCCGGCATCAATTGACGATGACAACAGGATTGGATGACTATGTCCCTGAACCATTTTGCACGTTAGATACGTGTCTCCAATACAAGGCAGATGCAGGCACGCGATGGGCATATCACAATGCCCCATACACACTTCTGGATGGTGTGATTGAAGAAGCGACCGGGCAGACACTTAATGGCTATTTTAATCAGACAGTGCGCATCCCCACCGGCATCACCGGGATATTTCTGCCATCCGGATACAATAATATATTCTGGAGCAAACCAAGAAGTATGGCAAGGTATGGTTTGATGATCCTAAACAAGGGTAACTGGAATGGAAATCAAATCATGACGGATGCTGATTATTTCAACAGCATGGTCAATACTTCGCAGAATCTAAATCTTTCATACGGATACCTCTGGTGGCTCAATGGGAAAGCATCCTATATGTTACCTACGTTGCAGTTTGTATTCCAGGGCAGTCTCATGCCGCATGCCCCTGATGATATGGTCATGGCCCTCGGTAAGAACGGCCAGTATATAAATGTCGTCCCTAGCCAAAACCTGGTACTCATCCGCATGGGCAATGCACCGGACGGAAATGAAGTTCCCGTCACGCTCAATGATAAGATATGGGAGCATATCAATGGACT
>JAGOIB010000195.1:0-1442 GCA_017995875.1 Saprospiraceae bacterium | reverse complement strand
ACATCCTGATACTCCGGCTCCTTGAGCAGGGTAACAAAATCCAACGGCCTGAAATCCCGTTTGATCTTGACCCATTTATGCCACAGGTGAACATCCTTCATACAATAGATCGTGTTGGTCAGATCGCCATGGAAATAATTATGGCTGAATTGCTTGACACGACGCAGCCAGTCTTTTCGTAACAGCACCTCTGACCGTGTACCGGTAACAGGAAGTTTAGGATCCTGCACAAGCTTGACAGCGGCCCAAAGATCATTGTTGAAATAATGGAGTCCGTCGACAATCAAGCCTGACATAAAGATGGAAGCATCACCATATTTTTTCACTATCTCTTCCGTATTCAAAACGGAGGTAAATGGTGCCTGGGCGTAATCTTTATCGCCAAACTGAGAGATGAAAGACACTGCAGTGAAATTGTCCTGGTGGGCAAATATGTAATCCACCACTTCTTTCATGTCATCGATGATGACGGTATTGCTGACATTGTGATTGGTCAGTTTGTTGTAGCACAGGTCTTCATTTTTTCCTTGCTTGACCCATGCATTCTGTACCAACTCAATGAGTTTGAGGTGCTTGATTCCATGCATCTCATCCTTGATGATGACATTGTTATGATTTTCGCAAGGCACGTATACTACCCAGTCTGACTGCGTGTTAGACCAGAGTGATTCTTCCAGCATTTCAGGATAATGTTCCTGGAGATATTTGGCTGTTTCGCTTTCCTTGTTCAATTGCATGATCCGGAAATAGCGCTTGCTGTGTTCAGGGTGAATACCTGATGCTGTTTTTAAGATAACAGATGCATTGCCTGAAGGCTTTACGGTTGTAGTCCTTGCAGCAGGGTTGATACCTATGAGACGAGCAACATCCTTATTTGTTTGCTTTACGATTTCAGCGCCTCTTTTCAGGATCTCTTCGTCAAACAATTCAGGGCGGGTCATCCAACCGGTGATGGAGATACCGATCAACGCTTCACCGGCCACTATTTCTTCTGTCTGTTTGCCGAGGTAAGGAAAATCTGTATAGCCTGCCTGTAATGTCCCAAGGATGGCTGACTTGCGGCAGAGTTCATAGAATTTCTCTTCGCTAAACTTGCCATTTTTGTTGACACAGGCAGAAGCATTTAATTCATTGAGGTTGCAGAACTGAAACGCCGCTTCCTGTTTGTTTTTGATCTGTGCATAGAAGTTGAACCCAATTTCAAAACATGGATTAAACATTTCGTCTTCATGCGACATGAATACAAAACCAAGATCATTATCGCCCTCATTGAAAGCAACGAGTTCGTTAAATTCTTCATAGCTGAAGGTGTGGCGCAACAGACCGACGGAATTATTGCTCCTGGCCCTCCATGGATGGGTCTGGCGCCAGTGGCCTGTTTTGGCACGGATCAATTCGTCATCATCGGGATCCATGATGATATTCATCGCACTACGTCTTAC